>USGN01000251.1 GCA_900554255.1 uncultured Collinsella sp.
TGTTTGCGGCCGTCGGGCACCCCCAAACAGTCCGTATTTCACCGCAACTGAGGAGATGGGGCCGGCTACTTGAGGCTGCTGGCGACGACGGGGCGGTCGAGAGCTGCCTCGAAGCGGTCGGCCATCATGGGGTCGCTGAGCGTGTCGACTTGGTTGAGCATGACGCGTGCGGTGCTGAGTTTCAGCGCCTGCATCTCGGCATTGAGCACCATGGCGACGCGCTCGGGTGTGGCGATGTCGGTAGGCTCGCAGCCGCAACGCTCGCAAAAGAGCTCGGGGCGGTGGACGGCTTCGTTGATGGGCTTGCCGAGCCCTGAGGCGCCGGCGATCCAGACGATGTTGGCCGTGCCAGAGGGAATCACCGGCTCCCAGGCGGCGTGGGCCTTGAGCGGGAGCCGCTTGCTGCCGTCCGCCTCGGCCAGGACGTAGTCAAAGCGCTGCGCCAGCTGGTCGAGCGGCTCGGCAGGGGAGGAGAGCTTGCCTGTCTCCGGGTCCAAAACGCCCGCCTGGCAGATACTTCCGCGGCTCATGCCCGCGCATACCTCGCAGGTACAGCCGGGAACATGCAGGGTCCCCGGCTTCCAAGGCGCGGCGTTCAGGCGACGGCTCGACCCGTCCCATGGCACGCCGGCGACGGGAAACATGTGCGTGGTGGTACAGAGAAGCACCCTGCCGCCGGCGCGCATGAGCTCGAGACCCAGCGTCTTCAGCAACGTCGACTTGCCGCCGCTGCCGATAATCGCGGTAATGCCCGGCTCGATCCTGAGCGCCGAGGCAAGATTGCCGCTAACCGTTTCCATCTGTTCACCGCCGTATAATACTGTGATAATAAATAATCATCAGAGTAGCGGTCGAGCCGCTTTTGCTCTGCTCAAACCGTAGCACAGGGAGGTGCCCCGGGAATGCTCGTTTATGTTCGCGGCGCCGGCGATATCGCCACGGGTGTCGCCGCTCGCTTGGTGCGCGCCGGCGTGTCGGTCGTTATGGCCGATATCGCGGTTCCCACGTGCATCCGCCGCACAATCAGTTTTTGCGAGGCTATTCGCCTGGGCGAGGTCCAGGTCGAGGGCATTCGCGCTCGCTTGGCGCAGACGCCGGCAGAGGCGCTCGAGATTACCCAAGCGGGGGATGTTGCCGTCGTGGTGGACCCTCAGGCCAAGATGCTCGATGAGCTTAAACCCGCAGCTGTGGTCGACGCGATTTTGGCTAAGCGCAACTTGGGTACCACGCGCGACATGGCGCCTGCCGTCATCGCCGTGGGGCCGGGCTTTACCGCGCCGGTCGATTGCGACGCCGTGGTCGAGACCATGCGCGGTCATTTCCTCGGCCGCGTCATCACCCAGGGCTCGCCCCAACCCAATACGGGCGTGCCGGGCATCATCGCCGGCTATGGCAAAGAGCGCGTTATCCACAGCCCCGCCGCCGGCGTGTTTCGGTCCGACCGCGCAATCGGCGACATCGTGAGCGCCGGAGACGTGATTGGCTACGCGGACGATACGCCCATGTGCACGCAGATCGATGGCTGCCTGCGCGGGCTTTTGGCGAACGGCGTGCAGGTGACTGAGGGCTTTAAATGCGCCGATGTCGATCCGCGTGGCGATGCCAGCTATATCAACTACATTTCGGACAAGGCGACGTCGGTCGGCGGCGGCGTGCTCGAGGCGCTCGCCATGCTCACCGGTGTATTCCAGGGATAGGAAATTGCAATGGAAAAGCTCGATGTGGTGAATGCTGCGCTTGGCGCTCTGAAGGCTGGTAAGACGTGCGAGTTGGTGGTAGTTGCCGGCACGGCAGGGTCGTCGCCGCGCGGCGTGGGCGCCTGGATGGCCGTCTTTGCCGACGGTAGCCAGGCGGGCACCATCGGCGGCGGCAAGATCGAGCTCTTTGCGCTGGACGAGGCGCGAGAGCTGCTGGCCGCGGGGCAATCGCGTCTGGTCCGCTACACCATGGGCGGCGAGAACTCCGATACCGGCATGATCTGCGGCGGAGCCATCTGCCTGTGCTACCTACATCTGGATGCGACCCAGGCACCGTTGTTCCAGTCGGTTGCCGACGTCTTGGCCTATCGGCGCATCGGCGACTTCGTCATCGACTTTGAGCCGTTTATCGCGAGTGCGCTCGAGGGGGATGTGGCCGAGTACCATGGCGAGGAATCGCGCCGCACCATTGCCGGCTGCCCCGGGCTTTCGCTGGTGGAGGAGGGGGGTAAGGTCACCTACACCAACGCTGCCTCCGTGATTCCTGCGGCGCACGTCGAGACGCTCTGCCCTGAGGGCCTGACCTATATCTTTGGCTGCGGACACGTGGGCGCCGCGACGGCGCGCGTGCTCACGGCGGCGGGCTTTGCCGTCGTGCGCATTTCGCTCCTGCAGGAGAGCACCTTCCGGGCAAGCGGCCGGTTTGCCGATCTGTTTTTCTGGAAGGGACTGCTGCTCGCGGCCGTCATCTGGGTGCTGACGAATGTCGTCAAGCCGACGAAAAAGCTGCACCCGATCGTGTACATCGCGGCGTCCGCCGTGGTCGG
>USGN01000252.1 GCA_900554255.1 uncultured Collinsella sp.
TTGAGCACGAGGTTATTGCAAAGTGCCTCGTTGATGGTCTTAAAAAACGTTGCCGCCGCTCCGAGGGCAAGTTCGCTCGTGTCGCCGTCCAAGGAAGCAAGCGTTTTCTCGACCGAGTCGGCAATCATCTCCACCACATCAACGGCGATGGCATCGAGCAGGCCGTCAACCGTACCGAAGTGTACGTAAAAGGTCTTGCGGTCGACATTGGCCTCGCGCGCGATGGCACTCACCGTAATGTCTGCCAGCGGCTTTTCCATGAGCAGGCGCTCGAAAGCGGAAAGGATGGCATTGCGGCTGCGAACGATGCGGCGGTCAAGACGCGGTTTGCTGGTTGCCATGGGCATGTCCCTTCGATATGCGAGCATTCATCAACAGATGAGAGATAATCTACGTAAGAGGATTATCTCTCAAACAGCACAAATATACCCCGCATCATGAAGAACGCACGACTGCCCTACTGCGACTTAGGGTGCTTCTTCTTATTGAGTGCCGATGGAGATACGCGAATACCATCGCCTGTCTGGCGCACATAGGCCTTATGAGCCGGCTTAGCGGTCCCAGAAGCCTTCTGAGCGTGCTTCTTGGGATCAACGGTAACAGCATTAGTGGGGTGCGGCTTAGTGGGCGCAGAGGGCGTCTGAGGCGTGCGGCCGAGCTTGCGCATCACGCGATCCCAGCGCGCATGGATGCTCTCGTTGTGGGCGCTCTTAAGTCCCAACAGGGGCGCAGCCAAAATGGTCGGCGCAATAAACGTAATGAGACGCCACAGCAGATAGCCGGCGGTCGAAGCCGACCCAAAGAAATGACCCAAGAACAATGCAAAGCCGCCCTCAGCGCCACCAGTTCCACCGGGCAGGGGGACCGCAGAGCTCAACAGCTGGACAAAGGCGCTCGCGGCCATGACCGAGAAAAAGTCGACTTCGTGGTGGCCAAAGGCAAGCATCAGGAAATACGGCACGAGGTAGAAAAAAGCGAGCTGCAACATAGTGATGACCACCGTGAGCAGCATGGACGAAAAGTGACCGGCCGAAAGCTTGAACTTCTCGGAGAACGAGTAGATTTCGCCGTCGACAAACGTACGCCAGCCCTCGATCTTGGTGGCCGAGACGCCCATTCGCTCGAGCCAATTGATGATGCAATGGGCGACGCGCGTGACGGTCTTAGGCATGAGCGCGACGGCGAAGATGCCAAGCAAGATGCAGCAGTGCCCACCAAAGCTAAAGACACACAGCAGCGTCATGTCGCCATAGCGCTCGGCAAAAAAAGGCATGCGAGCAAGCAGTAGGATAGCGCCCCAGGCAACGAGGCCAAACTGATACACGATAAAGCGCGTGAACTGCGTGGCGCCGGCCTCGCCCACGTTTTGGCCGGCCTTGGTCAGGCGATAGATCTGAGCCGGGGTGGAGCCCATCATCATGGGCGTCAGGTTGCCAAAGAAGATGCCACTCGCCTCGACCGAGATCAGGTCGCGGATGCCGACGGGCGAATTGGGATCGAGCCAGACGGCGATCGCATAGGCCACAATGCCAAAGAACAGGTACATGAACATGCAAAGACACGCGACAACGAGCCATGACGCCTGGACGCTCGACATAGCGGCCCAGAACTGCCCCATCTGCCCGGTTACCACCAGATAGACGATATAACCTACCAGCACGACGCCGATAAAGATGGCGCCGCGGCGTGCGCTCTTATTGTCATCTCCGCCCGAGGCCTCAACCTCGACCTGGGGCTTAGACGTATGCTGAGAGGACTCCGTCATGAGACTCCTTCTAACAGTCAAAATATCTTAGATATTGTACCCGTAAGGGCCATAGGCAGAACGCAAAGCTCTGGTTCAAACGGGAATTGCAGACGGTTGTTTAAAAATAAAAAACCCGGCCTTCCATAGGAAGTCCGGGTATCAGATTCGTGGTAGCCCGTACCAGATTCGAACTGGTGATCTCCGCCTTGAGAGGGCGGCGTCCTAAACCGCTAGACGAACGGGCCACATGACATCTGCACTGCCGTGCTGCGAGGAAATATATTACGGGACAAAAAACGTCAGCGCAAGAAGAAATTCCAAATTGCCGAAAAATTGTCGGCAGGTTATGGAACACGCAGGTAAACTAGGTAGCTAATTCAAGTTGAGATGGACCAAAAGAGCTTCGCGATCGTTGGGAATGTTGTCTTCGATCACGGCGTCGAGGGCGGAGTTGAGAAGCTGCCCCAGTTCCGGCCCGGGCTTGACTCCAGCACGGATCAGGTCGCCGCCGTTGATGGCGAGCATCTTGAGCGTATAGGGCTCCCCCGCCCTCAGCAGCTCGTGCGCCATCGCGCGCATCTCCTCAATCGTCTCAACGTAATAGAAGCACGATGGGGCCTTGCCAAGCGTGTCAGCACGCTTGAGGTCCATGAGCTCGTCAATCAGGCGGGCCGTGTCGACGCCCTCACCCGAAAGCGCGCGCATCATATTGAGCAGGCAGGATCGCTCGGGGCGCAGCGGCTTGTCGTGG
>USGN01000253.1 GCA_900554255.1 uncultured Collinsella sp.
ATTTTCCCGTCCACCAGCTGCGATGGTAGGCGACGATCGAAGTGTGGTCGTGCGTCGCGGAGAGCAGAACGCAGTCACGGTCGATTCCGTAGCGCTCGGCGAGCATCGTCTTAACCTCCTCGGCCATGCCCTCCTCAAACTCGAGAACATCGGCGTTGAAGAGAAAAACTTCGCGGTCGTCCTGTTGGAAAAGAATCGCGTTGGCGAAGACGTCGTCATGGACGCCTGTCGCAGGCTCCAGACGGTTGGGGAGGTTGCGGTATCCGATTAGATAGATGTCGCCTTGCGGGGTAATCTTGCGGCGTGCACGTCCGATATTCATGCAAGTTCTCCTTTTTGTCATGCCGCGTTTAAAGCGGCAAGGATGGTTTGAAGGAGGCGCTCATGGGAACCGGCGGCGAAGCCGGAGTTCATGGCCTCATAGGTGATTTTCTCGTACGCATCGGGGGCCGGCAGATACTTTTGCCCTCCGTTGACAAGCGTGGCAAAGAGCACGGGGCAGAATCGGGCGGCGCGCACGGCGGCGCCAAACGAGCTCGAAACCTCGGGCTGGATACCAACGAACTCGACATTTCCCAGCCGAAGTAAATAGACCCTCGTACGCTGTTCGCCTGCCGCATGAAACCCATAAGTTCGATGCGGGGCCAATGAGCAGAAGTCGGCGCGCGTCTGGGCGGGCAAAAGGACGTCGACCGTGCGAGCATCGACGCCGATGGCATCGTCCTCACGCGCCGCACGGACGGCCTCAATCAACGCATCGCTCATAGCGCGACCCTGTCGATGCAGCATGCGATATCCACTTTCGTGAGCATCTAACGTTTGCTTCGCCCCGGTCGAATCGAACGCAACGGTTACGGCGCGCTCCGCCGGACTCTGATCCCCCGCGGCACCGGGTAGCAGCAACACGACTCCGCCCAATTCGCGCTCGAGAGCCATGGCGGCAAAGCCAAAGAGGTCCCCGCTCACCAAGCGCTTCCCCTGAGAATCGTGCGATCCGTCGAGCACGGAAGACTGGACATCAGCCGTCGCAAGCATGGCAACGAGCCCGCCCTCGGCATCCCTCGCGACAAGTATGGGCATCGCGTGGTCGGCAAACCCCTTGGGGTCTACTCCCAGCCACCAGCCGGCCGGCGTCTCAATGTCGCGGTTAACGTTCACAGGACAGTAGCCCTCCGCCGAGGCGAGCGTGACAGAGCGAATGCCCGCAACCGCCTGCTCAACGGCCGCGCGTGTCGCGGCGATGAGCGCGGCACGATAGCGCTCATTTCGATCGCGGGCATCGGTGTCGGCCAGATGCCCAGGGGTGCGCACGTGAGGCGCAGAAAACGTGTGGGTCGGGACCACCCAAGAAAAGGCGCCGTCGCAATTGGAGACATCCTTGACAACCTCACGCAGATCGACGAGTAGGGCCGGAGCGATCGAGGTAACCTCAAGTGAAAGGATGCAAGCGCGCCGCCCCATCCCTTCGACCACGAAGGCACGGGCAAAGATTTCATGACGGAGTGCGTCGAAACCGTCGAACGGCAATACGTCCTCTAAGTTAATGGCCACCCGGGCGGCTCCGGCCTTCATCTCTCCCTTATCCATGACGAACGCCCTCCTTTATCTGTCGCTCACTCGATGCCGTACAAGCGCTGTGCCGTGCCGCCAAGCATAAGGTCCTTGTCCGTATCACTTAAATCTGTGGCGCGGACGCAGGCGACACCCTCTGTTAGCCACTCGCGTTTAACGGGATAACTCGTACCAAAGACAATATGGTCTGCACCAAGGACCTCAACCGCACAGGCAAGAAGCGTCTCGCCCCAGGGCTGAGCATGGGACATGTCGAAATAAACGTTGTTCTCAAGACGCTTGGAGACCGTCTCGGTATCGGTCTGGAAGCGACCCGAGGCATCTGGACGCCTGGGACCGTGCGGCAGCAGCATCTCCTTAAACGCAAAATAAGCGCCACCGAGCATGGAGTGGACCATCTTGATATTGGGGTAGCGCTCAAAGAAATCGCCAAAGATCTCTCGGCCGATCGCCGTAGTTTGGTCGACGCAGCGGCCATAAGAGCGGCGAAGGTTGTCGTACGCGAGAAGCGACTCGTTCTCGACCGGCACGGGAACATGGTGCACGTAAACGGTGACATGGCGTTCGTTCAGGTGCTCGAAAAAACTCGAGAAGACCTGGTCGTCGAGATAGCGCTTGCCGTAGTGAGCGCAGAGCTGCACACCCGCAAAACCATCGTCGAGTCTGCGGTCGAGCTCCTCCAAATTTGCTTTGGTGCCAAAGGGCGGCACAGCGACAAGCGGAATCAGACGGCCACTTGACGCCTTCGCGTCAGCAGCCATACCGTCGTTGAAACGCCGGCACATCTCGAGCGACATCCACTCGTGACAGCCGGGGAGCTTGAGGATCGCCTTGTCGACCCCCGCCTCATCCATATCGGCCAAGCGCTTCTCGAGGGTGTAGTCGCCCTCAATGTAGTTAAGACCCGGAGAACCGGCGGGCAT
>USGN01000254.1 GCA_900554255.1 uncultured Collinsella sp.
TGCCGGGGATGGCAAACAGCGTCTCAGTGATCAGCGCGCCGGCAAAGAGGCCGGGCAGCGAGCCGCCGATGAACGTCACGAGCGGGATGAGCGTGTTGCGGAAGGCGTGGTGATAGATGACCTTGTGCTCGGAAAGGCCCTTGGCGCGGGCGGTGCGGATGTAGTCGGCGTTGAGCACCTCGAGCATGTTCGTGCGCACATAGCGCATCCACGAGCCGATGGAAATGAACACCAGCGTCACGATGGGCAGCACCAGATGCTTTGCCATATCGAGGATCTGACCAAACTGGCTGAGGGAGTTGAAGTCACGCCCCGTGAGGCCGACAAGGTCGAACCAGCCGAGCTTGATGCAGAAGATGAGCTTTAAGAGCGTCGCAAAGAAGAACGTCGGCAGCGACATACCCAGCAGTGCGACCGTCGTGACGGTGTAGTCAGTCACGCTGTACTGCTTGGTGGCGGCCACGATGCCGAGCGGCACCGCGATGAGAAGCTCGAACACGAGCGAGATAGCGCCCATGATGAACGAGACCCAAATGACCTCGTTGAACTTCTGGATGACGGGCACGGTATACTTCCAGCTGTCGCCGAAGTTGCCGGTGCACAGGTTCTTGAGCTGGACGAAAAAGCCGGGGATGAGGCCCAGGTCCAGACCGTATTGTGCGTTGAGCTGTGCCAGCCACTCCTCATAGGGCTTGGAGCCGGGAGCCTGCGAGAGCTGCCGCGCCATATTCTCCACGTAGGAGCTGGGCATGCAGCGCATAAGCAGGTAGATGATGAATGTCACAAAAAAGAGGATCACCACCGACAGCAGCAGGCGTTTTACCAGATATTTGCGCATAGAATCCCTCCGTTTTTTGATAACGGCCGCCCCGCGCCCGGGGCCTTGTCGCCGTTTCGGGTTTGATATGTCTCTCTCTGCATATCAGCCAAATGCTCCGATGCACCGGGGCATTTGGATCATAGGCAGATGTGCCTGAGGCAGGCTACCCCGCGGCAAAAGCCGCAGGGTAGCCATGCGCCTAAGTAACGTTTTTGTGCAGCGACGGAGCTTACTGCAGGTCGAGCAGCTCGATGTCGTTGTACCAGGCCCAGTAGGTCGTGATATCAGGCGTCACGGTGTCGAGGTTGACACGCTTGGCGGAGAAGATCACGCAGTTCTGGCGCTGATAGATGGGGATCTCGACCGCCCAGTCGGCCACGATGTCAAGGCACTGCTTATACAGGGTCTTGCGGTAGGTCTGGTCGGTGGACTGACGAGCCATCATGATGAGCTCATCGAGGTCGGCATCCTTGATCCAGTAGGACTTCTCGTTGGAGCCGCCCTTGCTGTGATAGATCTGGAACATATCCGGGTCGGGCGTGGCCTGCCATGCCATGGCGAACATGTCGGCAGTACCGGCGTTGATCGCGTTGGTCATCTCGGCGAAGTTGGACATATCGGAGACGATCAGGTTGAAGCCGATCTCCTTGAGAGCGTCGGACGCGAGGGTCAGAGCCATGAAGGAGGGGTGGTCGCCCTTGCCGCTGCCGCCAACCATGACTTCAGCGTCCATGCGGCCGCCGGCGGGAGCAGCGGTGATCTTGCCGTCAGCGACGGTGTAGCCGGCAGCCTCGAAGTAGCCGAGAGCGGCCTGCTTGGCGGCGGCGTACTTGTCGTCGGCGCTCATGCCTTCGGTGTAGATGTCGTTGCCGTTGACGTCAACGGAGAAGGCGACCTTGTAGCCCTCATCGGTAACGCGCGGAGCGGCCCAGGAGGTGTCGGAGATGGGGTAGTTGATGACGTTGGCGAACTCACCGTAGTAGGAGTCGACAGCGACATCGCGGTAAACGGCGATAACCGTGGCGATGGCCTTACGCAGATCCTTGGAGGCCTCATCACCGCCGTTGCCGTCGCCGACCTTCACGCGGTTGGCGTTGAAGCCGACATAGCCGTAGCCGAGGTTGGCGACGAGGTCGGTCTGGATGGTATCGCCGGAGATCTCGCCGTTAGAGTTGGCTTCCTTGATCTGCTCGGCAGCTTCCTTGGAGTAGGAGGGGTCAGTTACGTCGATCGTGCCGGAGACAACGCCGGGGATCTTGTCTTCATCCGTCATCTCGCGCCAGATGACGGTGTCGATCTTGGGCTCGCCCTTCCAGTAGGTCGGGTTCTTCTGCAGGGTGACAGCGCCGTTGGACCAGCTCTCGAGGGTGTACGGGCCGGAGCCGACAGGCGTGGAGGTCACGGACTTGACGTGGGACAGATCGCCCTTGACAAAGCCGAACATGTTGTTGTCGTAGTCAAACTTGTCAGTCTCGCCATAGTAGTGCATGGGGCACACGGTGACGGGGAGCTGATAGATGGCGGTGGCGTTGACCTCGGTGAGGGTGACGGTCATGGAGTAGTCACCGGTCTTGACGATACCGGCAACGTTGGGAGCGGACTCGCCGGTCTGGACGGCGACGGTATAGTCGTTGTAGGCGTCGCCCAGCTCGGCCTCGACCTCGGCGACCTTC
>USGN01000255.1 GCA_900554255.1 uncultured Collinsella sp.
AATAACGTGTTTAACGTGGTGCATAAAGGTCCTCCGTTCATTTTCTATATTGTATTCTAGATTATCTAGTTTTGAATACCACATAGCCGGCAAGATAAATGGCGGGATAGTGCACTGATGCATCATCCCGCCATTTAGTTAATTGATAGCAACCTTACATAAGATATATTATCGTACTTATCCGCGTAGGAAAGCGTATGCGCTGGTTGCTGCTATGGCTCCGTCCGAAACAGCGGTCACAACCTGGCGTAATCGTTTGGAACGGATATCGCCAGCGGCAAATAGACCTGGCGTGCGGGTCGCCATGGATTCATCAGTCAGAATGCCGCCATCAGGCGACAGATCGACTAGATGCTCAACAAGCTCGGTATGGGGCTGCGTTCCGGTAAAGACAAAGATGCCAAACGAGCCGGGCTCAAATGACTCGGTATGAGTCTCGCCGGATGCATTGTCCTTAAAGGTAATCGTCGTTGGCATGGCTTCGCCCGATAGCTCCACAATACTAGTTTGGTACCTAACTGTAATATTGTCCTTTGCGAGTACTTTCTGAACAACACCATCGGGCGCACGGAACTGGTCGCGGCGCAGCACGATGGTCACACTGCTGGCAATGTCGGACAGGAACAGCGCCTCTTCGCATGCCGAATTGCCACCACCGATTACAAAAACCTGCTTGCCGCGGAAAAACATGCCGTCACATGTTGCGCAATATGAAACGCCACGACCGCGATACGTATCCTCGCCTGCGAAACCTGCCGGACGCGGCGTGGCACCCATGCAAGCGATAACGCTCGAGGCCAGCGTATCGCCCATATCGTGATGCACCGTAAACAACGCTGCATCGGCATCGTAATCGATACCCGTAACCATGCTCCATGTAACCTGTGCTCCCAGGCCCTCTGCATGCTGCTGAAAACGCTCGCCGAGTTCGGCGCCACTCAGGAGCGGGAAACCCGGATAGTTCTCGACCTCATTGGTTGTGGCGATCTGCCCTCCCGACATGCCCTGCTCAATCACGGTCGTCGTCAGGTTGGCACGCGCAGCATAAATGGCGGCAGCATAGCCCGCGGGGCCGCCACCGATAATCGCAACATCGATCGGTTTATCGGTAGTCATGAAGCGTCCTTTCGTCGAAACGTTGTCGTTCTTTGCGCTCGTACCCAAATTTACGTGAACGTGACACTCATGCACTACAATGATAAGTCCGTATTACAAAGCTGAAGGGGAGTTATCGATGGACCAGGCGCAGACGAGTGACGACGCTCCCCTGCTCACGCACAGCACTCCCCAATCGGAGCAAACCACGCTCCTGGCTCAGCAAAAACCTCTCGTGACCATCGTGCACGCCTCGGTCGGCTCGGGCCACAAGGCCGCCGCAAATGCGATAGCGCAGGCATTCGACCTCATCCGCGGCACCAATGGCATCCCCGAGGATATTGAGATTGAAGTGCTCGATATCCTTGATTTTGGACGTATTAAATTCGACGGCAATAAGACCGCGGCTTCTTTTACGGGAGCCACGCGCCCCATTTACGACCTGACCTGGCGATATACGCTTACGGGACATCTTCTCTGGGGTGGCGGAACGGCATGGTCGCGAATTATGTTCCCCGCCTTCAACGAATATATTCGTAGCCGCAGGCCCATAGCCGTGGTTGCAACGCACATCACAGCAGCCAATGTTGCCGTGGGCGCCCGCGTAATTACGGGTATCGATTATCCGGTCATCTGCGTGCCGACCGACTACGAAGTCGAGGGATGGTGGCCCCACAAGGACACCGACCTCTTCTGTGTTGCCAACGAATTTATGGCCGAAACGCTGCGTCCACGCAAGGTGCCCGAGACAAAGATTCGCATTACCGGCATTCCTATTCGCGCCGGATTCGACACGGATTACGATCGCGAGGAAGAGCTAGCTAAGTTCAACCTCCCCACCGAGAAGACCGTCGTGCTGGTAATGGCCGGTGCCAGCTTGCCTCAACCGTACGTTCGCTTTCGCGCGGAGATGGACCGCACCCTCCCCTTCCTACGCAGCTTCGAAGACATGCACTTTGTCTTTTTGCCGGGCAAAGACACCGAATATGCCACCCGCCTCAAAACGCTCTTCGACGCCATGAAGCTCGAAAACGTCACGGTTCTGGACTACGTGGACGACATGGCGGCCCTCATGCACGGCTGCGACCTGGCAATCCTCAAATCGGGCGGACTCACCGTCACCGAGTGCCTGTGCGCGCATCTGCCGATGATCCTGCTGGGCAAGTCCTATGGCCAGGAAAAGGCCAACACCACGATGCTCACCGGCATGGGCGCCAGCATGCACGTCACCACGGCACGAGAGCTCATCGTGACGTTGCGTCATCTCCACGATCACCCGGAGTCACTCAAGGCATTGCTCATCAACGGCGAAGTACTACGCCGCCCCCGCGCAGCCGAAGACATCGCCGTGGCCACTATGGAACTCGTAGGCAAACCCCAGAAGCGCAAACGAGCCT
>USGN01000256.1 GCA_900554255.1 uncultured Collinsella sp.
TAGCCACATCGATGCGCGTGGCGCCGGGCGTTACGCTCTGGGGTCCCGTCGCGGCGCCCGAGCAAGCCGAGCTCATGGCACGTCCGGTGGAGCTACTGCTTGATGTTCTGCGTCGCGAATCCGACGTGGTCTTTATCGATACCTCGGTCTTTTGGGGCGACGCCGTGGCGGCTGCGGTGGCGGCGAGCGACCGTTGCCTGGTCGTTGGCGATGCTGCGGTGTCGTCCGCGACATCGGCGTCGCGCGTCATTGAACTGGCAAGTCGAGTAGGTGTGCCGCGCACGCGCATGAGCGCTGTATTCAACCGGTTTGGCGCGCGCGGGGCAGACGAGGACGTCGCCATGCGCTTTGAGATTGCCTGTGCGTTGAGCTCCAAGATTCGTATCGCCGATGGCGGGCAGGATCTCGCCGCGCTCATGGCGTTTGGGCGCGCTGACGAGGCAGTGGGGCAGACCAGCGCTTTTGCGACCAGCGTGCGCGAGGCCACGCGCGAGATGCTCGTGGAGCTGGGCTGCGCCGTCGGTCCCTGGAGCGATATGGTCGCCGACCGCGCGACCCGCACCGAGCGCCCGCGCATCCGTCTTCCCTGGTCGCGTGAAGGTGATTCGCGATGAGTCTGCAGACGAGGATTAAAGCCGCTGGCGCGGCCGCCGCGGCTGCCCCCGTTGATGCGGGACGCCACCGTGCCGTTAAACGCCGCACCAAGCGTGCGGTGATGGACCGCATGGGTTACGACGAAGTGGCGCGTATCAGCGCCTATATCGACCCGGCACTTGCCCGCTCGGAATTGCGTCCCGCGGTGGAGGCGGCGCTCAATGTCGAGGAGCCGACCGATCTCGCGACGCCCGAGCGCGAGACCATCATCGACGAGATTTTGGATGACGTGGTGGGCTTGGGACCGTTGCAGCCGCTCATCGAGGATGACACCGTTACCGAGATCATGATCAACGGCTGCCGCTCGGCTTTCTTTGAACGTGGCGGCGTCTTGTACCCCATCGAGCATGCGTTTGAGGATGATGAGCAGATCCGTGTGCTTATCGACCGCATCATCTCGCCACTTGGCCGTCGTATCGACGAGCGCAGCCCCATCGTCAACGCCCGCCTCAAAACGGGCTATCGCGTCAACGCGGTGATCCCGCCTGTGGCGATTGACGGACCGATTCTCACCATCCGAAAGTTCTCGGACCGCATCTGCTCGCTGGACGAGCTTGTGGGGCTGGGGTCGCTGCCGCTTTGGTATGCGCAGCTGCTGTCGTGCGCGGTGTCGCTGCGACAGGACCTGGCGGTTGCGGGAGGCACGGGATCTGGTAAGACCACCCTGCTCAACGCGTTGTCATGCGAGATTTCCACCGGCGAGCGCATCGTGACGATCGAGGACTCTGCCGAGCTCAAGTTTGCGCATCATCCGCACGTGGTGCGCCTAGAGGCGCGCGAGGCTTCGATTGAGGGCGAGGGCGCGGTGACGATCCGCGCCCTGGTGACCAATGCCCTGCGCATGCGCCCCGACCGCATCGTGGTGGGCGAGGTGCGCGGTGCCGAGTGCTGCGACATGCTGCAGGCCATGAACACGGGCCACGACGGGTCGCTCACCACACTTCATGCGGGTTCAGAACAGGAGACCGTGGTGCGTCTGACGTTGCTTGCACGTTATGGCATCGATCTGCCGAGCGAGCTCATCGAGGAGCAGATTGCCATGGCGCTCGACGGCATCGTGATGTCCGAGCGCCACGCCGATGGCAGGCGTTTCGTCTCCTCGTATTCGGGGGTGCGTCGCGCCGCGTCGGGCGGCGTAGAGCTCGAGCGCTATGTGACTTTCGATGCCGCCGAGCGCACCTGGACGCTTGACCGCGAGCCGCCGTTTATCGCAGAAGGCCTGCGGTCGGGGACGCTCACACAAGAGGAGGTGGACGAATGGAGGTCGCTGTGCCCCTCGTCGTAGGGGGTTTGGCAGGGTTTTCTGTTGCGACGGCGTGCGGGGCGGAACCTCGTGTGCCGCAGGTGCCGCCGGCGGAGCTGGCGCGTCAGGCGCTCGAGACGGTGGCAGAGAGGCTGCCGCGTGAACTGGTGGAAAACGATCTGCTGAAAAAGATCGCCCGTTCGTGGGCATCGCTGGCTCCGGCGCATCGCCTTGGCCTCGTGATTGAAGATGCTTCGGGGCGTTTGGCGTTTCTGCTGCTATCGAGCGGTGTCTGCTGCGTTTTACTGACGATGGTGTCGTTATCGCCCCTCGGATTCGCCTTGGGACTTGTTGCTCCGATTGCCGTTGGCGCCGCTCGGGACGGCTTTGAGAGCCGGCGCGAGCAACACGATGCAGAAGAGACCATGCCCGAGGCGTTTACCGCACTTTCCATGTCGCTTGCCTCGGGACATTCGCTGGCCCAGGGCATGCGCTTTGTGGGCGCTCATGCGCAAGAGCCGGTGCATACCGAGTTTTTGCGGGTGGCGGCGGCGATCGATTGCGGCATCTCGGCGACCGATGCGCTC
>USGN01000257.1 GCA_900554255.1 uncultured Collinsella sp.
CGGTATTTGGGTCGCCCTTTCCGCGAACGGCAACGTAGCTCATAGGCGGGACAGTGTTAGCGCCGGGCGATTTTAGCCGCTAATAGTCAAACTATTTTGACCAATCCCGGTCACCGAATAATGGCCACCGTGCCTCCCCGCCGCCACTACGCTGGTGGTGCCAACACGCCGGCGTTAGGAGGACCATTGAGGTGAACGAGAGACACGATGACCTACAGGAGATTATAGACGCGGCGCTCCGGGAGATGGCCGCGGAGGAGGGCGACGGGTTCGACCCGCAGGCATGCAACCTCGCGGAGTTCTGCAGGAGGACGGGGCTCACCCGCTCCCGCGCGAGGACGGTCAGGGCCCACGGGTTCAGGGCCCTGCCCCACGGGAACAGCGGGAGGAGGGCCGCGCCGGGCGTGCTCGCCGGCCACACCGGCCTGGTGGACGACCTCCTGCGGAAGGGCGTCACCAACTCGCAGGTGATATTCGAGCGGCTGCTCGGCCAGGGCTACGCCGGCGGCCTCACCACGGTGAAGACCTACATCGCCGCGCACCGGGACCTCGTGCCCGCGAAGAGGCGGCAGGCGGCCCCGCAGGGCTGCCGCGGCCAGCGCTTCAGGACGGCGCCCGGAGAGGCCTACCAGATGGACTGGGGCTTCGTCGCGGTCGAGCGCCCTGGCGGGGAGCGGGCGCGGATCGCCTGCTTCGCCATGGTCTGCCACCATTGCGGGGGCGCCCACGTCGAGTTCTTCCCGAACGCGCGCCAGGAGAACCTCCTCATCGGGATGCTGCACGCGTTCTCGGCGCTGGGCGTGCCCGCGACCGTGCTCACCGACAACATGAAGAGCGTGGTCGTCCGCCGCGATGCCGACGGCCGGCCCGTCTGGCAGGCCGACTACGCCGAGTTCATGGGCGTCGTCGGCTTCCGCACCAGGCTGTGCAGGCCGCGCCACCCCTATACGAAGGGCAAGGTGGAGAGGCTCGTCCGCTTCGTGAAGGGGAACTTCCTCGCGGGAAGGTCCTTCACCGACCTTGACGCCCTCAACCGGGAGGCCGCCCTCTGGTGCGCCGAGCAGGGAGGCCGCTGGCGGCGCGCGGCGGCATGCGTCCCGATGCGCGAGCACGAGGCGGCGTGCTCGGCGAACACCAGGCCGCTCGAGGTCACGGCCGAGGTCGAGCGGTACCTGTGCCCGCGCCGGAAGATCTCCTTCGACGGCTTCGTGAGCTTCGAGGGGCACCGCTACGGCGTGCCCTACTGGTACGTCCGCCGCGAGTGCAGGGTGAGCCGGGAGGGGCGCGTGGTGCACATATACAGCGACGACCTCTCCCGCGAGCTCGTCGCCCACGCCGTCGGCGCCGGCGCCGACAGCTGGTGCGAGGGGCAGTGGGAGACATCGCCGGCGCAGCCCGAGGAGCTGCCGACCCAGCCGGTGGGGACCGTGGTCGAGCAAATCGCCCCGCCCAGGACGAAACCCGGTTTCGAGAGGTTCGACTTCGGGAGGGCCGAATGATGGCGGGCGCGGGGGCGAGCCCCTACGAGCTCGCGAGCGACGCCGCGTCGAGGCTCGGGATCGCCGTCGGGGCGGAGGAGCTCGCGACCCTCGCCTCGGACCTCGACCTCGGCGACGGGGAGATGGCCGCCGTGGCCGCCACCTTCTCCTACCTTGCGGAGAAGAGAAGAGGAGGCTCGCCTCCATCGAGACGCTGCTGAGGCTGAGCAGGCTGCCCAGGCGCGAGCCCAAGACCTTCGAGGGCTTCGACTTCTCCAGGATCCAGGGCCGGGACGCGGCCGCGCTGGGCAAGCTCCCGTCGCTGGCCGACCTCTACGCGCACCGCAACGTCGCCTTCGTCGGGCCCGGCGGCATAGGGAAGACGCACCTCGCGCAGGCCTACGGGCGCGAGTGCTGCATGCGGGGGCTCAAGACCTACTACATCAAGGCGACCGAGCTCAGGGACAGGTTCCAGAAGGCCGTCCAGCGGGGAAACACCTCGCGGGTCGTCTCCTCGCTCGTCAAGCCGTCGTGCCTCATCGTTGACGAGGTGGGGAGATGCGTCTACGACAGGCCGTGCACCGACCTGTTCTTCGATGTCGTCGACAGGCGCTACGAGAAGGAGGGGCCGAACGCGATGGTCCTCACGAGCAACATCGCCCCGAGCGGGTGGGATGAGTTCTTCACGGGCGACGACACGCTCCTCTGCGCCCTCGACAGGCTGTTCGACAAGGCGTCGGTGTTCGTGATGCGGGGCCCGAGCTACCGCGGCAGGGGGCTTGACACCTACTCGGTGGAGGCCGTCCCCCAGGCGGTGAAGGTGAGGGGGATCCAGCCCGAGGGGATGTAGGAATGCGATAGGAAAGTCATAGATGCGGGCGTGTTGGCTAAAATGGGTCGGCCGGGATTGGTCAATCTCGGCCGACTATATTTGGCTAAATTATTCCGACGCTAACAGCGGCACGTCCTCCACGCCGTAGGCGTCCAGCAGCGCCGCCGCGT
>USGN01000258.1 GCA_900554255.1 uncultured Collinsella sp.
ACGATCTGTCGTTTGCCGGCGGAATTCATGGTCAGATAGCCTTCGGTGTCATAGGCGCGGGGTACCTCGGCCAAAAACTGTTCGCAGAGCGTCTCGTCATGAAAGATGCGCTCGTCGAACCAGTAGGAATTTGCATCGATAATCATTGGTTGAAACCGCCTTTCATCTTGTTGAAAACATTCTAGAAAAGCAGGTACCCGGACATCAATTCCAGCTTAAGCCCACTGTATTCCATTTTGGAATAGAACTTACCGCTCACACGCGAACCTCGCCCGCTCAACGAGACAAGCGCTAACAGCACGGGCTTAGACAGAAAACGGTCGGCCCGCATCCGTTGCGGGCCGACCGTTTCATTACAGGCTACCTTTGCCGTTACGCCTGGCGGTAATGGTCAAAGAAATCGGCGAGGTCTTCGAGCGACTCTTTGAGCACTTCCATGCGCGGCAGGTACACGATACGGAAGTGGTCGGGCTCAGCCCAGTTGAAGCCGCCGCCGCGCGTGATCAGGATCTTCTTCTCGTGCAGCAGGTCAAGGGCGAACTGTTCGTCATCGGTGATGTTGAACTTTTTAACATCCATCTTGGGGAAGATGTAGAACGCCGCGCGCGGCTTAACCACCGAGATGCCGTCAATCTTGTTGAGTGCCTCATACACAAAGTTTCGCTGCTCGTAGACACGGCCGCCGGGACGGATGTAGTCGTTGACCGACTGATGGCCACCGAGTGCCGTCTGAACGATCGACTGAGCCGGCACGTTGGAGCACAGGCGCATGTTGGAGAGCATGTTGATGCCCATGATGAAATCGCTCATACAGCGCTGGTTGCCCGAAAGCACCATCCAGCCAATACGATAGCCCGCAATCATATGCGACTTGGACAGGCCGCTAAACGTAATGCAGGGCAGGTCGGGGGCGAGCGATGCAATGGAAACGTGCTCGTAGCCGTCCATGCACAGGCGGTCGTAGATCTCATCGGCAAAGATCATCAGCTGATGCCTGCGTGCAACCTCGACGATGCCCTCGAGCACCTCGCGCGGGTAAACGGAGCCCGTGGGGTTGTTGGGGTTGATGATGACGAGGGCCTTGGTCGCGCTCGTGATCTTGGACTCCATATCCTCCAGGTCGGGATACCAATCCGCCTGCTCATCACACAAATAATGTACGGGATGACCGCCGGCAAGGGTTGCGCACGCCGTCCAGAGCGGATAGTCGGGGCTGGGGATCAGAATCTCGTCGCCATTGTCGAGCAGCGCGTTCATCGAAAGCTGAATGAGCTCGGACACGCCGTTGCCCGTGTAGATATGCTCCATCTGAACGTTGGGCAGGCCCTTGATCTGCGAATACTGCATGATCGCCTTGCGCGCGGAGAACAAGCCGCGCGAGTTGGAATAGCCTTCGCAGTCGGGCAGCTGCTGGCGCATGTCCTTGATGACCTCATCGGGCGTGCGGAAACCGAAGGGCGCCGGGTTGCCGATATTGAGCTTGAGGATGCGCTCGCCCTCGTCCTCCATACGGGCGGCCTCGTCGACGACGGGACCGCGCACATCATACAGGACGTTATCAAGCTTGGTGGATTTAGAAAAAGTACGCATGGTGGTGCTCCTTGCAATTTGAGCTGAGGGATGGGGTTCGGGTTTGGAATCGTTGCGGGGTGATGATGCCTCGCCTTGATCGGCGTCGCCGGCAAGCAGCCAGGTAACATCGACCTCCAAAATACGGGCGAGCAGCTCAGCCACATCGCGCCGCGGGATCGTCTTGCCGCTCACATATTGGCTCATCTGACTCTTGCCGAGTTTTTTGCCGAGCATCTCCGATGCGCGGATTACGTCCGACTGGCGAACGTCACGATCGGACATGGTCTGTCGCAGGCGATCGCAAAACGTCTCTTGGGCCACTAGAACCTCCTTGCTGGCAAAGTTCAATTTATAGAACACGAATTGAACCATGGTTCAATTTAGCAAGCAGTATAACGCGGCGCTTCATTCGAAAGTTCAATTTCATAAGAAAATGTACCGAACTCCGAGATTTGCCCAAAGCGGACAATGACGTGTACACGTTTAGAGGTATTCGAGGAAACGGGCGGCGGCAAGCGAAACATCGGCCGTTCGATATATGGCGTTGATTTGGCGATGGGGATGCCCCTCGAGCGGGCGCACGGCAACATCGAATTGGCAGCGGCGCAAGATGAGCGCGGGAAGAATGCTCACGCCCAGGCCGTCCTCGACCATGGCCATAATCGCATAGTCATCCCAGGTCGACAGCTTGGAGCGCACCGTCAGCCCCGCCCGACGGAACAGCGGCGTAATCTCATCATCGGTGCCGCGTTCTAGCAGAATAAACTGCTCGTTGGCTAAATCGGCAAGAGAGACGACCTCCGCCGTGGCAAGCAAAGAGTCTGCCGGCACTACCGCCATCAACTCGTCGCGCACCAAAGACCGCGATGCCATGCCGTTTTCTCGTGGCTCACGCGGGATAAAGCCC
>USGN01000259.1 GCA_900554255.1 uncultured Collinsella sp.
TGCGGCTTCTCGATCAGCGTGCCCGAAATAACAGTGCCGTTCTGGAGCATGTCCTCCAGGTTCACCAGGTCGCAGTTATGCATGTGCTGAGCAAAGTAATCCGAATCGTGGAAGTGAATCAGGCCCTCATTGTGGGCATCCACGATCTCCTGGGGCAGCAGCACGCGCTGGGTCAGATCCTTGGAGATCTCGCCGGCCATGTAGTCACGCTGAACGGAGTTGACGGTCGGATTCTTGTTGGAGTTCTCCTGCTTGACCTCTTCGTTGTTGCACTCGATCAGCGACAGGATCTTGTCATCGGTCGTGTTCTTCTGGCGCTTCAGACTCTGAACATAGCGATAGATGATGTAGTGGCGGGCAACCTCGTAGCAGTCGAGACGCATGATCTCGTCCTCGACCAAATCCTGGATCTCCTCGACCGAAACGGTGTGGCCCGCGTTCTCGCATGCCTCGGCGACGTTTTGCGCCGCATAAACCACCTGGCGGTCGGTTAGACGAGAGCTCTCCTCGACCTCCAAGTTTGCGGCGCGAATCGCATTGACAATCTTATCGATGTCAAAGACAACCTCGGTGCCGCTGCGCTTGATGATCTTCATCCTCTTGCCTCTTTCACGTCGTAGCCTCATTGCGCTTCAGAGCCAAACGATGCCCGGCAGGGCTTGCCCCTGTCTTGCGGCGCCGTCGCGCAATCTGTGTTCTCGATAAACCATAGGTCCTCATGCGGACAATCCTCGCGGCCGATCAAGCGGCTCAAAGGCGTGTCCAAATGGGGTGAATAAGGTCCTCGTTCTCTGTCCGCCATCTATCATACGACAAAGACGCATCTATATCCTGTATTCTTTTTTTAGGTCAAACACAACATATAGTGTTTCAGCAGGTCAAAGCAATTGGTCATTTTGCAGACGCATTATAAATGAGGGGTTCTTGGCGAGTCGGTAAAACGTTACCAACACGGCTACCTGCATGGCAGTTATAAAACCCCCTTAGTCAAGCCGCTGACAAATCCTACTAAAACCAAGCCACTCACGCCAAAAGAATCCAAAAGATTATGCTTGACCAACATGTTGCGGTCACGGTCGGCCAGGACGTATGCAACCTGCCGGCACCTCTACGGGGACCTTGGATCAATATTTGCTGGCATATTTGACGGCGTGCTTGGTAGCAAAACAAAACAGCTCAGAGGACATAGCCTCTGAGCTGCGAACATTTGGTGGGCGTTAGAAGATTTGAACTTCTGACCTCTTCCGTGTCAGGGAAGCGCTCTCCCCCTGAGCTAAACGCCCGATCAAGGGTGCGCAAGTGCGCAAGGGATAATATAACGGAGCCTAAACTCGGTGGCAAGAACATTTTTAAAAATCGCTTACATTGTGGAATTCGGGGGCTTCGTCATATCCATTTCAAAAGAGCCTGCTGCCGCGATTTGGCTGTCGCATAATGCAAAGCCATTGCGGTATCGAGCTATGGAAAGACACCTGCGGAATTGTCCTACCGATAAGCGGACAAGCCTCCAGCTGGTGCCTTCGCCGTGGTAAGGTAAGCCGAATTGTTTCCAGGCTGTTTCGGGGGAGTGGAATGAGCAAAGAGTGTGTCGAGCAGGTCGAAGGCGCAGGGGCTTCGGTGCCGATGACCGATATATCGAACATTGATGTGCCCGAGGGCACCGACGAGCTCAGCCGTAGCACCCGCCGCGCTTGGCGCGAGCGCCTTAACGATGCGTCGTCGCGCAAGATGATCACGGGCGTCTTGGCTACGCTGGTGGGCGGTTCGTTTTGGGGCTTCTCGGGCACCAGCGCGAGCTTTCTGTTCGATACCTACCACGTCGATACCTTGTGGCTTATGAGCGTGCGCCAGATTCTCGCCGGGCTGCTCTTTATGGCCGTGGTTGTTACGCGCGACCGCGAGCGCCTGGTTAAGCTCTGGACCACACCTGCCGACCGCAGGCAGCTGTTGCTTTTTACCGCTTTTGGCCTGCTGTTTAACCAGTTTTGCTACCTTTCGGCCGTGCGCCTGACCAATGCCGGAACCGCGACGGTGCTTCAGTGCCTGCAACTGGTCATCATCATGGGCTACACCTGCGTGACCGATCGTCGTATGCCGCGCACGCGCGAGGTCATCGGCATTGGCCTGGCCCTTGGCGGCACGTTTTTAATCGCCACCGGAGGTGATCCCACCAGCCTGAACATCTCGCCGCTCGGCTTGATCGCGGGCCTCATGTGTGCGGTCAGCGCCACCTGCATGGCAGTGATTCCCGCTAAGATTCTGCCCGAATATGGCAGCCCCATCGTCACGGGTTCGGCTATGCTCACGGCAGGCATCGTTTCGTGCGCCGTGGTTCAGCCTTGGGCGCATATGCCGGCGCTCGACGCTGCCGGTATCGAGGCGCTCGCGGTGTTCGTGGTTATCGGCTCGTTTTTTGCCTACATGCTCTATATGCAGGGCGTTAAGGACATTGGCTCGGT
>USGN01000260.1 GCA_900554255.1 uncultured Collinsella sp.
CCGGGGACTGCGTTGTTCTGGCCCGGTTTGCCCGGGTGCCGTTGGCCAGGGAGGGGCGTCTTCGCTGATAGGGGCTTTGTTGGGAGGGCTGCTTTTATGCGGCCCTTTCTTTGTTTTTGGGTATATTTGTCTTTGTTGAATTGTTCTTGCGGCTGGGTGCGTTCGCGACCTGGAGCGCTTCTTTTGTAGCCGTCTCGGCTCGTTGTTGAGAGGAGACTAACTTTTATGCGTATTGTGTTTATGGGTACGCCCGATTTTGCTGTGCCTTCGCTGACTTCGCTTGTTGAGGCTGGGAACGAGATTGCACTTGTTATTACTCGTCCTGATGCTGTTCGTGGGCGTGGCAAGAAGCTTGAGCCGTCTCCTGTTAAGGCCAAGGCGCTTGAGCTTGGCCTGCCGGTTGTTGAGGCTAATCGTATGACGCCTGAGGTTGTTGAGGCGCTCCAGGCTGTGCAGGCTGATATTTTCTGTGTGGCTGCTTATGGCTGCATTTTGCCTGATGAGGTGCTGCATATGGCGCCGCTTGGTATCGTGAATGTACATGCGTCCTTGCTGCCTCGTTGGCGTGGCGCTGCTCCTATTCAGCGTGCCATTCTTGCTGGTGATGAGGTTGCCGGCGTTTCCATTATGCGCATTGGGCATGGCGTGGATACGGGTGCTTATTGTGCTCAGGCCTCGACGTCGGTTTCCGGTAAGCATGCCGAGGCGCTGACCATGGAGCTTGCTGACCTGGGCGGTAAGTTGCTTGCCGATACGCTTCCTTCGCTTTCCGATGGTACCGCTGTGTGGACTGAACAGGATGAGTCGCTTGTTACCCATGCCGCCAAGATTTCTAAGCAGGAGATGCGTCTGGATCCTCAGATGGCGGCACTCGATTGCGTGCGTCATGTGCTCGCTTCGTCCGATACCGCACCCGCCCGTTGCGTGATTGCTGGCAAGTCGGTTCGCGTGCTCGATGCCACGCCGGCCGACGTGTCGCTTGGCGAGGGCACTGTTGCCGTCAAGAGCAAGCGTGTTTACCTGGGACTTTCCGATGGCGCGGTTGAACTGCTCGAGGTTAAGCCCGATGGCAAGCGTGCCATGGCTGCTTCTGCCTGGGCTGCCGGCCTGCAGGGCGCCGAGCTTAGGTGGGGTGTACTGTCATGAGCAAGTTGTCTCCCGCGCGCAAGCTTGCGCTCGATGTGTTGATGGAGGCCGATCGCCGCGGTATGTACGCACGTGACGTGTTGTCTTCCCGCGCTTCCGCCAAGGCCATTGACCAGCGCGATTCCGCTTTTGCCGCGCGTTTGGCGCTCGGTGTTGCCGCCACGCAGGGCATTTTGGATGAGTTGCTCGATCAGTTTTTGGATAAGCCTAAAAAGGTCGCGCCGCGCGTTCGCATGGCGCTTCGCATCTCGGCCTTCGAGATGCTCTACCTGCATACGCCGGGCCGCGTTGCCGTGAGCCAGGGCGTTGAGCTGGTGCGCAGCGGTGCGAAGTCTGCCGCGGGCCTGGCTAACGCGGTGTTGCACAAGGTTGCGGACAACGTTGAGGACTTTGCCACGGCATCCGACGTGGATGAGTCCGAGCGCCGCCTGGTTCGCCTTTCGCGTTTGATGGGTCTTCCTCGCTGGCTGTGCGCTCGTATTATGGCCTCGTTCGATACGCCCGAGGGCGCGCTCAACTTTGCCGGCAATCTGGCGCCTGCGCCGCTTGCACTGCACGAGAATGCGTTTGCGACCAAGGCCGACCCGTATATCTCGCAGCTCGTTGCGCCTGTCTTCCCGGGCTGCCATGCTCCGGTCGACGCGCAGGTCACGGTTGCATCGGGTGTGTTTGAGCGTGCTGCCGCGGTTGCCTCGGACCTCAATGCTCAGCTTATCGCTACTGCCGCGACACGTCCCGGGCGTTGCCTGGAGATTGGCGCCGGTCGCGGCACCAAGACCTATGTGATGATGTGCCAGGCCAAGCGTGCCGGGTACGAGCGTCAGCATACCGCGCTCGATCTGCACGATCGCAAGTGCGATCAGAATCTCGCGCGCCTGCATAAGGCGGGTATAACGGGTGTTCGTACGGTGTCGGGCGATGCCTGCGAGCTCAATGAGGTGCTCACGTCCTTTGACGCGATGCTTGGCGAGCCCGCCCTGTTCGACACGGTGTTTATCGATGCCCCGTGCTCGGGCACTGGCACTATGCGCCGTCATCCCGAGATTCCGTGGCGTCTGACCGAGAAGGACGTTACGACTGAGCTGCCCAAGCTGCAGCTGACGATGCTCAAGGAAGCAGCCGCGCGCGTGGCTGCCGGCGGTGAGCTTATCTATGCCACCTGCTCGGTTTTTGATGAAGAGAACACGCAGGTCGTGGATGCTTTCCTGGCCTCTCCCGAGGGTGCCGGCTTTACCGTGGCACCGCTCTCCGAATCTCAGATTCTGCAGCTTCCCGATTTCGCGCAGGCCAAGAAGCTTGTCGCCGT
>USGN01000261.1 GCA_900554255.1 uncultured Collinsella sp.
CCGCGCATTGCCATCCACCGGAGCAAAACAAAAAGGGCGGGACCTGCTGCGCTTGCAGGCCCCGCACCGGTTGACACCCGACGGGGCACAGCCGGGCGAGACGGATCCGTGCTACCGCCCCGCCTGGCCGCGATGTTCAACTACAGCTCGTTGGCCGCGTGATACGCCGTGCGGATGGCGCTCGCAATGTCGGCGGTGCGCTCGCCCGAGCAGTCGCCCACGCAGGTCACGGGCACCGTCACGCCATCCAGATCAAACGCGTTGGCCTTGGAGCCCACGGCCATCACCACGTAATCGCAGGCGATCTTTACCGGCTCCTCGGCGCCGTCCTCGGTGGTGCGAACAGCCTCCACGCCCTCGTCGGTAATGGCGGTCAGGCGGGTCTTCACGTGCTGCTCCACGTTGTGCTCTGCAAAGTCGCTCATAATCAGCGGCAGAATGGTCTCGGACTCGCCCGCGGCGATCTTGTCGAGCATCTCCACGATCGCCACCTCGCAGCCGCGCTGCAGCAGGTACTCGGCAGTCTCGGTGCCCACCAGGCCACCGCCAATGACGGCGACGCGGCCCGTAAGCTCAACCTTGCCGGCCAGCACGTCCCAGCTCGAGACGACCTTGTCCGAGTCGGCACCCGGAACGGGGATGACCACGTCGTGCGCGCCCACGGCCACAATCGCGGCGTCGGCGGCGTTGAGGTCCTCAGCGGTAGCGGCATGGCTGAGCTCAACCTTCACGCCCAGGCCAGGCAGAATCTTCTCGTAGTACTCGACCGAGCGCATGATCTCGTCCTTGCGCGGAGGCGCAGCCGCCAGCACAATCTGGCCGCCCAAGTGATCGCTCGCCTCGTAGATGGTCACGTCGTAGCCGCGCTTGGCCGCCACGCGTGCGGCCTCCAGGCCGGCGATGCCACCGCCCACCACGGCGATCTTCTTGTCGCCCTCGCCCGGCTTAATGGCGATGGTCGCCTCGTCACCGTTCTCGGCATTAAGCACGCACGAGATGTACTTGCGGTTTTGAATCGCGTCGACGCAACCTTTGTTGCAGTTGAGGCACTCGCGGATGGGTTCGCCCGTGGCGGCCTTCAGCGCAATGTCGGGGTCGCACATGAGCGAGCGGCCATAGGCGATGATGTCGGCGGCGCCGTCTTCTAGAATCTTCTCGCCGGCCTCGACCGAGACAACACGGCCGACGGTTGCCACCGGCACGGAGACCAGGGCCTTGACGCGCTCGGCCACGGGCAGCGTCCAGTTGTAGGGCATGGCGCCCATGGGCGGAATGGTGTCGCCCATGTTGCCGGTGTGGTTGGCCTGTGCGACCTGAATCATATCGATGCCCGCGCCCTCGAGCAGCTTGGCGAACTCGCAGGCCTCGTCGGGCTGCAGGCCGCCCTTGCCGCGCGGCGTGCCGTCGGGGTTCTCCATGATCACGGGGAGCTTGTACTCCACCATCAGCTGCGGTGCGGCTTCCTTAATGGCAGCGACGACCTCCAGCGCATAGCGAACGCGGTTCTCGAACGAGCCACCGTACTCGTCGGTGCGCTGGTTGAGGATGGCCGAGCACAGCGAACCCACCAGACGATCGCCGTGGACCTCGATGGCGTCGATGCCGGCCTGCTGCGCGCGGGCGGCCGAGGCAGCGATGGCCTCCTTGATCTGGGTGAGTTGCTCTACGCTCGCCTCGTTCACAAAGTGCTGCATGTCGTGATGCAGCTTGGCGTAGGCCTGGTTGCGGATCTCGTTGGACTCGGCCATCTTGGCGGCAAAGGTCTCCTCGTCGCCGGCGGCCTTGGCCTCCTGCGCGGCCTTGGCAGCGGCCATGGAGCCCATGACCATGCGGCCGACACCGGGCACATCGTACTCGGGGTGGAACAGCTGCAGCGCGACCTTGGCGCCGTGCTTGTGGACGGCATCGGCCAGCGCCTTAAACGTGGGGATCTGGGCGTCGGTTGCCAGCTTGGGCGTGGGGCTTGCGGTCATGACGGGAGCAACGTCGCCGATGACGATGTAGCTCACGCCGCCACGGGCCAAGCGCTCGTAAAAAGCCAGGCTGCGCTCGCCGATGGAACCGTCACGCTCCTCGTAGCCGGTGGTCAGCGGCGGAAACATAATGCGGTTCTTGAGCTCAAGGGGGCCAACCGTAATGGGCTGGAGCAGCTTGGATGCAGGTGTGGTCATGGACATTCCTCTCTTGTAGGCGCGGCGGCGATGATGCCGCGTAGTTGTCTAGAGGATATGGCATGGGAGCACGGCGGCACAACGGAAATCGGCGAATATCAGGTGGCGGCAGGTGGATGGGGCAGAGCGGCCCGTCGGTTCGTCTCAATCTGTAACAGTTACTCGGCAAAACCGGGTCTTACTGTTACAGATCGAGATATTCCCCTCGACCCAACCTCAACAATCTCAATCTGTAACAGCTAGACCCACTTTTGACCCCTACCTGTTACA
>USGN01000262.1 GCA_900554255.1 uncultured Collinsella sp.
GGGCAGGCCCATGCGGTACGCATAGTAGCCCGCGAGCACGTCGCCGAAATTGCCCGTCGGGACGCAGAAGTCGACCTTGGCGCCCTGTTCGACCTCGTTGGCCTCGACGAGCTGGCGGTAGGCGTCGAAGTAGTAGACGACCTGGGGCACGAGGCGGCCGATGTTGATCGAGTTGGCCGAGGAGAGTTCCACGCCTTCGTCGGCGAGCTCCTGCCTGAGGTCCGAGGCGAAGATCTTCTTGACGGTGCTCTGCACGTCGTCGAAGTTGCCCTCGACGGCGGCGACCGCGACGTTGCGGCCCTCCTGGGTCGCCATCTGCAGGTACTGGATGTCGCTCACCTTGCCATGCGGATAGAAGACCGTGATGCCGATGCCGGGCACGTTCATGAAGCCCGAAAGGGCGGCCTTGCCCGTGTCGCCCGACGTGGCGGTGACGATCATGATGCGCTCGGCGCCGCCATCCTTGGCAGAAGTGCGGGCCATCAGACGGGGGAGCATTTGCAGGGCGACGTCCTTGAAGGCGCTCGTGGGGCCGCCAAAGAGCTCCATCACATAGGTCTGGGGGGCGTCAGCGCCCGGCGCAGCGTCGAGTTTGACGAGCGGCGTAACCTCTTCACTCGCGAACGTGCCGCGGTATGCCTCGTCGACACACGCCGAAATTTCTTCGGCCGTGTAATCATTCAGTAACATTCCCAACACATCTTGAGCGATTTCAAAGTACGATTTATCTGCAAGCGAGCTGATATCGACCTGCTGGGTGCCGAGCTCGTCCGAGACAAACAAACCCCCGTCGGGAGCGATGCCGGTGCGGATTGCCACCTTACTTGAGCACGATAAAGTGCGTCCTCGTGTACTATGATAAGTTCCCATATAACACTGCTCCTCGGATGCCTTGGTCCCAATCGGTGAAACCATGGTATCAGAGCGCGCAAAATAGGTTCGCAGAGGCTTTTTAGAAAGGTAACCTCCAGCCCATGATTAAGATTGCCAAGTTTGGCGGCTCGTCGGTCGCCGACGCCGAACATTTTAAGAAGATTAAGGCCATTGTCGATGCCGACCCGGCCCGCCGTTTTGTGGTGGTTTCCGCCTGCGGTCGCCGCTTTAAGGGCGACACCAAGGTGACCGACCTGCTCTACCTGGTTAACGCGCACGTTAAGTACCACGTGTCGTGCGAGGAGCTGCTCGAGGACATTGGCCAGCGCTACTTTGATATTGCTGACGAGCTGGAGCTCGCCTATCCCATCCGTGAGGAGTTCGCGGCCTTTGCCGAGCGTGCTCGCTCGGGCGGTTACTCCACCGAGGAGCTCGTGAGCCGCGGCGAGTACTTTACCGCCCGCCTGATGGCCGAGTACCTGGGCCTGCCGTTCCTGGACGCCGCGACGGTTGTGGCGTTCCATCACGACGGTACGCTCAGCATGAATCGCACCTCCGAGCTGGTGCAGGAGTATGGTCAGCAGGGCGGCTTTGTCATGCCTGGCTTCTACGGCGCGACGCGCGAGGGCCAGATCAAGCTGCTCGATCGTGGCGGCGGCGATATCTCGGGCTCGATCCTGGCTAAGTGCCTGGGCGCCGACCTGTACGAGAACTGGACCGACGTTTCGGGCTTCTACTCTGCCGATCCGCGTATTGTTCCCGAGGCTCAGCCCATTGCGCGCGTTACCTACGAGGAGCTGCGCGAGCTTTCGTACATGGGCGCGAGCGTCCTGCACGAGGAGGCCGTGTTTCCCGTGCGCGAGGCGGGTATTCCGCTGGTCATCAAGAACACCAATGCGCCGCAGGACCCCGGCACCATCATTAGCGAGACGGCTGATGAGGGCGAGGCAGAGCCCATCATTACCGGCGTGACCGGCAAGCGCGGCTTTGTCGCCATCAACGTGGCTCGCGACCGTACCAAGCCCCGTGTCGGCTTTATGCGCCGCGCGCTTTCGGTCTTCGAGCGCTATGACGTTTCCGTCGAGCATATGCCCACCGGCGTCGACCGCTTTGGCGCCGTGGTACAGGAGCAGGATGTGCACGATTCACTGTACTCACTCGTGGGCGACATTCAGCAGGAGGTCGAGCCGCTCGAGATCGAGGTTGTCGAGGGCTTGGCGCTCATCGCTACCGTCGGCCGCAACCTGCGCGGTCGTGCAGGTATCTCGGGCCATCTGTTTGGTATGCTCGGCCAGGCCGGCGTGAGCGTGCGTATGATTTCGCAGAGCTGCGACGAGATCAACATCATCATCGGTGTCGAGGAGAAGGACTTCGACCTGGCGATTCGGACTATTTACCGTGCCTTCTCCGACGAAAACGGCATTGTGAAGGTCTCCGATCTGGAGGCTCCTGCGCCGGTCGATCCCGCTCTGGCCGCGCTCCACAAGTAGCTGCCATCCCGTTGATTTTTTGGGACATGTCTCATAAATCTACGGCGGGGCGTTTCGTTTCGGTTTCGTTTCGACGG
>USGN01000263.1 GCA_900554255.1 uncultured Collinsella sp.
CTGATTGCGGCGGCAGCGGTCGTACTCGCGTAACCTCCGAGCAGACGATTGAGTTTCCTGCCGGCACGCACGATGGCGACGAGGTCCGCATTAGCGGCATGGGTCATGCTGGCACCAACGGTGCCGCGGGCGGCGACCTGGTCGGCCGCGCCCATGTTGAGGCCGAGCGCTTGGAAGGCAAAGCTCGTACCGGTTTTTACCTGATGGGCATCGTGGCGCCGTTTTTGGTGCTATCGGCCATCTCGGGCGTGTTCTCGGCCTTTGCCGTGATGTGCTTTATTCCGTTTACCATGGGCCTGTTCATGGTGCTTTCGGACGGCGTGCTTCATCGCAGTCTGCTGTGGTGGAAGCGCGGCGCGATGCAGTTTGCCAACGGTTTTGCCAACGGCTTCATGTTCGCGCTCGTGTCGGTTTGGTTCGCGAGCTGCTCGCAACGGGCCATGCTTTCGCCGTACCAAATGCAATAACATCAAACCCTCTGTTTGCGGCCGGCCCAGCTTGGGTATAGGACGCACTGTGACAATAATGAAAGTCGGAAGGATTCGGTCGTGTCGGATAATAGGGATTACTACGAGGTGCTTGGCGTCGACAAGGATGCCGACGCGCGGACGATTAAGCGCGCGTTTCTAAAGAAGGCCCGTACCGTACATCCGGATGTTTCGGACGACCCCGAGGCCGAGGCCAAGTTCAAGGAGCTCAACGAGGCTTATTCCGTTCTTTCCGATGAACAGAAGCGTGCTAACTACGACCGTTACGGCACTGCCGACGGCCCCGGTGGCTCCGGCTACGTCGATATCAACGATATCTTTGGTGGCATGGGCATGGACGACCTGTTCTCGTCGTTCTTTGGCGGTGGCGCTCGTAGCCGTCGCGAGCGCCGTCGCGGTCGCGATATGGCCATCTCCCTTTCGGTGACGCTCGAGGAGGCGGCGCTCGGCTGCAAAAAGACGATCAGCTATGACCGCCTTGCTCCTTGCGAGGACTGCAATGGCACCGGTAGGGCCGAGGGTGCGCAGGAAAAGCAGTGCAGCCGTTGCCACGGCACGGGCTATGTCACGACGGTCCAGCGTTCGTTCCTAGGCCAGGTCCAGTCCTCTTCGCCTTGCCCCGACTGCCATGGCGAGGGCACGGTCATTGATCATCCCTGCGAGACCTGCGACGGTCAGGGCCGCACGCCTTCGCATGAAAAGATCGACATCGATATTCCCGCCGGCGTTTCGACCGGTCGACAGCTGCGTGTGAGCGGCTTTGGCGAGGCCGGCCTTCGCGGTGAGCCTTCGGGCGACTTGATTGTCAACGTGCGCGTTGCCGACCATGAGCGCTTTAAGCGCAACGGTGACGACCTGTACCTGGTGAGCGATATCTCGATTGCGCAGGCTGCGCTCGGCTGCGAGATTGAGGTCGAGGGCATTATGCCCGACGAGGTCGTTAAGGTGACGGTTCCCGCCGGCGCCCAGTACGGCGACACCGTGAGCGTCAATAATTACGGCATGCCGCGCATTGGCGGTGGCGGTTCGCGTGGCCGCCTGATCGTGCAACTGCGCGTGGTCGTTCCCACCAATCTTTCCAATAAGCAACGCGAGCTGCTCCGTGCTTTTGCCGATGAGATGGGCGATGACGTCGCTTCTGGTAAGAAGTCGGTGACCGACCGTATCAAGAGTGCCCTCGACGATATCCTCGATTAAGGAGCCCGCGTGCTCGCACCCCATATTTCCGTCGTCAACCTCGGCTGCCGTGTCAACCGGGTTGAGTCTGACCGTATCACTGCCGATCTTATGCGCCTGGGCTTTGCTATTGTGGAGCCTCAGGATGCCGATCTGATCGTCATTAACACTTGTGCCGTTACGGGCGAGGCCGAGGCTAAGACCCGTAAGGCCGTCCGTCATGCGCTGGCCCATCCAAACGAGCCCTATGTGGTCGTGACCGGATGCGTGGTCAATTTGCATCCCGAGGAGCTGTTGGAGCTTTCGGATCGCGTGATCGCCGAGCCGTCCAAGATCGATGTCGCCGAACGTGTCTGCGAGGTGCTGGGCGTTGAGTCCGATAGCGTTCCCGCCTGCAGCGATGGCGACGTGGTCGATGCGCTCGGTCGTTCGCGGCTGGGCGTGAAGATCCAGGACGGCTGCAACCATCGCTGCACCTATTGCATTGTGTGGAAGGCGCGCGGCCCCGAGCGCTCCGTGCCCGTCGAGTCCGTGCTCGAGCAAGTTCGCGAGGCCCAGGAGGCCGGCGTGCCCGAGGTGGTGCTGACCGGTGTGAACCTGGGTGCCTACGATGGCAAGAGCGCGACCGACGAGCACGTCGAAATCGATGAGCTGCTCGAGGCCATCATGGAGCGCACGTCTATTCCGCATGTGCGCATTTCCTCGGTCGAGCCCATGGATATCTCTGAGCGCCTGCTTAAGGTTATGGCGCGCTATCCGCAGCGTATCGCCCC
>USGN01000264.1 GCA_900554255.1 uncultured Collinsella sp.
GACTTTACGCCATTACTGTCCGCAGTCTCCTCAATCGAGATCCAAACATTGTCTCCAAAGCCTCCGCGTACGGAGAAGTCAGACGCGATATTCAGCGCCGGGACGTTGGCATCGACACTCTTTTTCTTCGGGACATACAGGCTCTTGGCGGTTCCCGTAGCGATATCGGCATCGGTATATCCGTCGCCCGCCGTTACGTCTCCTGCATGGTTATTCTTCCAGTAGCTCGCAATGGTCGGCGACCCGCTGAGGGTAAGGGTTCCAGCAGCGTACACCACGCACGTATTGCCTCTTGCAGCGTTGCGAGAAATCTTGCCGCCGTTTATGTTGCAGCGAGCGCTTCGAGCAACATTAAGGGCGTCAACCGTCAAAGTGTTGTCAGGCGAGCTCGAACGCGTGCTGTGGAAGTTGTTCATCGTGCAGCTGTTGAGGTTGACCGTAGCGTTGGTGACGCCCATCACGCCGGCGACAGCATAGGTATTAAGGACAGAGGAATTAGCAAAATAACGAGACGCTTCGACTGAGCTGTAGCTCTTGTTCGTCTGCCTGACGCCCAAGTTCTCCCCATTGCCGCCGCCATTGTGCCCACTGAAGCTGCAATTGTTGAACGTCGCCGTCAATTTTGCGACAGCGCTTCCGTCTTTGGGCATTTTGAAACTGCTGTTGCCATCGACGGAAACAGCACCATTGAAGTCTCCGGACGTATCGTAGAACACGCAGTCGGTAAAAGTCGCCGCGAAGGAGTTGGTATTGCCGCCAGTCGTATCCCTGCCCTCACGGAAGAGATGTACAGGAACGGCATACTCTTGGGCGTTGCCCGCCACTGCGCCCGATTTGCCAACATAGCCTTGGATCTTCATTTTTTCGAACTTGGCGGTTAACTTGCCCTCGGTGCTACCCAGGGAAATCGCAGGCACCTTTTGGTCGTACTTGTCGCCGTACGAGAGAACGAAGTCCTGCGAGCCGTCGCCAACCCCCAGGCTAACCGAGATATCGCCTGTCGCCTTCTTGTAACCGCTTTCGTAATAGCGGTCGGTCAAAAAACCACTCACGGACTCAAATTGCTTTTGGTTTCTATGGAAGCTGACGCACGGATTGTTGACACCGATGAACTCGATATTGCTACCCTGTTTGATGTTGAACAGCCATCGAGTTTGCTCAACCCGCCAGTTAGTCTTATCGTTCACGTAGACCGTACCATCGATGTAGATCCTCACAGGATTAATCCGAGACGCATCCGGCGCGTCGATGGTGTAACCCGAAGATGGCGTGACCTCACCCTCAGCCGTCTTAAGTACGTAACTGCCCGGCTCGGTGATTTGGACGGGTTCGTTGTTGGCCTGCTTAAGCGACAGCACCTCCGCCTTCACCCCGTCGGGCATAACCTGCGTCTCGGCGTTTGCCACGGCCGGCGTCGCCACGAGCGCGCATGCCACGGTTGCGATACCCAGCAGACGCATCAACGCAGCGCGCATCCCCATCTTCTTCTCCTTCATCGTTCAGCTCCCTTACCCCTATGCTTTCGCGATGTCCGATATCGCTTGGCGCGGCCGGCATGGTCCCTCGCCAGCCGCCAGCTCAAATTGACATATATATCCACCTGGTATTGTGCAACCGCATGTTTTGACACCCTGCCGCTCGGCGCGAGTTGCGTACCGTGGGGCGCAAACGGAACGCACCCCCGCGGGTGGCGCGTGCACGATGTGGCAAAATCGAGGTACTAAGGGGGCCCAATATGCTCAAAATCATCGCCTGCGACGACGACGTCGCCTTTCTAGATAACCTGCACCGCATGATCAACCGCTGGTCGGCCGAGACGGACACGGCGGATCATGCCGCTCGTCAACGGCATGGACACCGCCCGCGAGCTGCGCCAATCCGATACCGCCGTGCGCTTGGTTTTTCTGACCTCATCACCCGAGTTCGCGCTTGAGTCCTACGAGGTCCGCGCCTTCGACTACCTACTCAAACCCGTGACCTACGAGCGCGTGGCGCAACTGCTTGACGAGCTGTCGAGCCTGCGTCCGGCAACGATCGACGAGCTCGTCATCAAGACGTCCTTTGGCTACCATGCCCTGCGCCTATCCGATATCGAATATGCCGAGGCTCGCAACAAGCACGTGGTCTTCCACCTGCGCGATGGCCGCGATATCGAGGCGCTCGAGCCGTTCCGTAGCATCGAGGACCGGCTGGTCCAAAACGCGACCTTCTTTAAGTGCCACCGCAGCTACCAGGTCAATCTGCGCAACATCGACCACTTTAACCGCACGGAAATCGTCATGCGCTCGGGCGCGTGCATACCGCTCGCGCGCAGCTGCAAGCAGGGATTCCAAGACGCCTACTTTGCGGTGCGGTTCGAGGGCGGGAGACGCTGATTCTTTCCTCGGCAGAACTGGTACTTTGGGCAATCCACCATGCGACGACGTT
>USGN01000265.1 GCA_900554255.1 uncultured Collinsella sp.
GCAATTGGTGGACATGTGCACCGCATGTTCGATAAGGGCGAAGACGACCTGTTTTCGCTGAGCCTTGACGATGTGATGGATGATCGCCCGTGGACCGCCGACGAACTCATGGGCGGCGGCGGGGCTCGCCCGTCAAGCCCCAATCCCGCACTTGCGCCTAAGACCGCATCTGCGCCGACTCCTGCGCAGCCGGCTGTTTCGACGCCCGCGCCTACACCCGCACCCACTTCGGCGCCCACGCCCGCTCCCCGCCCCGCAAGCGACCCGTCCGAGACGGCGGCATTTCTCGCAGCAGCGACGCAGGGCAAATCGGCCGACAGCACTGTTATGTACAGCGCCCAGCAGTTGCCTGTTCCTGCGGCACGCAAGCCTCCGGTCACAAGGCTCGATGAGCCCGTTGCCCATCAGGTTGTCCACGATTCCTGGGCTGCAGCCGATCTGGATGAGACCTCTACCGGCATGCCGGCGCTCGATGTTCCAGTTAACCCGCTTTTTGCCGCCAACACGAGCGCCGCGGGCTATGAGGGCGGTGCGGCATATTCCGATTATTCCGATGGCTATGCTGGCACCGGTCGCATCGAGACCGAGGATTATGGCACCGCATCGAGCGATTATCTCAACGATCCGTACGCTGCCACGCCTGCACCGGAATATGACCCGGAGGCCGCGTCCGCACCGGCGTATACCAAAAGCACGGGCGAAGAGCGCTTCGCCGATTATTACGCCGAGGAAAAGGCGCTGCGTTTCTCGGAATTTCCGCAGGCAGTCAAGGTTGCCTTTATCGCCATTGTCATTGCCCTGCTCGGCGCCATTGCGTTTGAGGGATTCCAGCTGTTCCGCGGCCCCACTGCGTCCGAATCGGCAACGCAGCAAAAAGAGGACGACAACCAGTACCTGGACATCAACACCCTCAAGGGCGACCCCAACGACGGGGACGACGAGTAGCGAGGGCTGAAGGCGGCCGCAGGATCCCGCATCCAGCACCGGCTTCTAAGTGCTGTTTTGTCATCCAGCTACACTTTTCCGAAGTTTTAAGGTGCCTATTTCGACTCTTTTCCGGATTTTATACTCTGTCCCTCCAGATGCGCTTTACGGTGCAGGCGTTGGAAGAAGGGCCATGTGCCGCTGGCGGCCCACATGTTCTGCAGATCAAGCTGCTCGGAGACGGCTCGCGCGAGCCGTCCAGCTGGAAGCTCTTTGCCGACGGCGCGTGCGTTGCGGACGGATCCGGCGCCTTTGCCCGCGAGTGCTTCTGCGAGGGCGCCGAGGTGTTTCTAGACCTGTGCCGCGACGCCGTACGCGCGACCGAGCTGTACCAGTGGAGCCAGAGGGAGTACGAGCTGCTGAGTGCCGCGCGTGGGATTGCGAGGGTGTAGACGAACGCACCCGCCACGCGAAACCGAATGGCGTTCTCAAAAGGCCTACCTCCCCTCCGCCTTCAGCCTCAGCAGCAGGTCGCCCAGCTCAGGACACTTGCTGGAGAAGCGCGTCTGGACTCGCTCGCCTATCCCCCATCGTTGGCGGATCTCCTGGGTGCGCGGACTCACACGGTAGTCCCCGTCCATCACCTGCTTGAGCAACTTGGCAGTCACGCACGCATCGGCAAGGGCGCTGTGGGCGTGGCCCGTCGACTCGTCAAACTCGATGCCAAACCACGTCGCCGCGTCACTCAAAGAGACACGCCCGTGGCTGCCCACGTCCATGATCGAGGTGTAAAACGCCTGCAGGTCGGCCCAGTCCGTAGGAAATGCGGCAAGGTCGATATGCTTTGCCTGGCACTCGGTCAAAAGCTGTCGACGATCCGTCCCGCTCCAGCAAACTATCTGAGCGGAGTAGCGACCGATCCAATCGCCGAGCCTTTTGATCACCACATAGAGCGGATCGGCCATCGCGGTGTCCACGGCCGATATCCCTGTGAGCTCGCGGACGGGAAACGCAACGCCTTCGGTAAATTCCGTCTGCACAAACTGCGAGAACTCGCCCATAACGTTGCCGTGGTAATCGAGCTTGACGGCACCGACCTCGATAATCTCATTGCGCAGTCCACGGCGCTGGCGCTGCTTTGGCACCGGCGCAAACTCAAAGTCCAGCACGATCTGGCGCGCAAAGTTCGTCGTATCGATAGCCGAGATACCCGGCGTCTTTTCAGCTGACACGGTTAGGGCCTTTCTCCTTTGCTTGTCGCTCGTTCCTCGAACGGTCACATCACAGTAAGCGTAGCTGCCCGTGCGGACACAAACACAGGGTGGCCCCTCACATCTCGGCAAACGAGATCAGCTTGACGTCTCCCCTACTCTCCGCAGCATCCCGACATCCCTGCGTAAAGCCGCTTTTTGAGAAAAGTGCATAGCTTTTTCGTTGCCGCCTAAAGAGCTCGCTTCGATGCACGAGCTTTTGCAGCA
>USGN01000266.1 GCA_900554255.1 uncultured Collinsella sp.
CGAGCCGGAGAGCACTTAATGTGCTCTCCGTGCGAGCAGGACTGTCCGAGCAGGGAGTAAAGTCCTCCGGCTGCCTCCGGACAGGTCAGTCTGCTAGCAGGTCGGATACTCGCCCTCCCAGACGATGCGACGGTACTGATCCGGGTCCGTGTCACCTTCCGTGGAGAAGCAGAGCACGGAGCTCGTCTTGTCCAGGCCGATGAGTTCCTTGAGCTCGGCGTACTCGGGATCGAGCATGAGGGTCTCGACCAGGCCGGTGGTCACAGCGCCGGACTCGCCGGAGATGACGCGCGGGTCGCCCTTCTCGGGAGCGCCCAGGGTGCGCATGCCGCGAGCGGTGACCCAGTCGGGGCAGGACACGAAGGCGGTGGCGTGGTTGCGCAGGATATCCCAGCCCAGAATGTTGGGCTCGCCGCAGCACAGACCGGCCATGATGGAGGGCATGTCACCGTCCACGATGCGCGGATCGCCGTCGCCGGCGGCAGCGCCCTTGTACAGGCAGGCAGCAGGCGCGCACTCAACCACGACGAAGGTGGGCGGGTTATCGGGATACAGGTTGGTGAAGTAGCCCACCACGGCGCCGGCGAGCGAGCCTACGCCAGCCTGGACAAAGACGTGCGTCGGGCGGTTGATGGCCATCTCGCGCAGCTGCTCGGCAGCCTCGGAAGCCATGGTGCCGTAACCCTCCATGATCCAGGACGGGATCTTCTCGTAGCCCTCCCAGGCGGTGTCCTGAACGATGACGCCACGCTCGCAGGCGTCGGCCTCGGCGGCAGCCATGCGCACGCACTCGTCGTAGTTGACCTCTTCGATGGTCACCGTTGCGCCCTCGGCGGCGATGTTATCAAAGCGGGGCTTGGTGGAACCCTTGGGCATGTGCACGACAGCCTTCTGGCCCAGCCTGTTGGCAGCCCATGCCACGCCGCGGCCATGGTTGCCATCGGTGGCGGTAAAGAAGGTGGCCTGGCCAAAGTCCTTGGCAAGCTGATCGGAGGTCAGGTAATCGAAGGTGCAGTCGGCAACGTCCTTGCCGGTCTCGTCGGCAATGTAGTTGGCCATGGCAAACGAGCCGCCCAGGACCTTAAAGGCGTTGAGGCCAAAGCGATAGCTCTCGTCTTTAACGCACAGGTTGGACAGGCCCAGGCGCGCGGCCTGGCCGTCCAGGCGGGCAAGCGGAGTGACGGTGTACTGGGGGAACGACTGGTGGAAGGCGCGGGCCTTCTTCACGTGGTCGAGACTCATGATTCCCAAGTGCTTGTCATCGCTCTTGGGCATCGTGTTGCCCGCCCACTGGATCTTATCGGCCATACGGTGAACTCCTTAAGTCCTCTCTTGCCGGCCCCCGCATACGCGTTTCAGCCCATTCCCATTCATGCGACTGAACTTTTATGTGGATGCCAAACAAAAAGTTTGTTAGCACTGTTCTATCACACTTTTTGATTGGCAAACCTAACAAATTGTTTGTTGCCGTAATCGGTACTTTTTCGCCGCCGAACGGTTACATAACGCAGCGACACTTTCGTTATTTGCGAACAGGTGTGGTTTATGGCAAAGTGTGCCCAAACTAATTTTTAGGAAGGCACCCATGACCCCCGCACAGATTGAGTTCTACAAGCGCCTTGCACACGGCCTGGCGCTCCAGTTTGGCCCCAACTGCGAAGTCGTCGTCCACGACTTGGAGACCGAGGACGTGGACCACTCCATCGTAGTGATCGAAAACGGCCACGTCAGCGGGCGCAAACTGGGTGACGGCCCCAGCCATATCGTGTTTGAGTCCATGCACGAGGGCAGCACCGACGTACACGACCGCGAGCCGTACCTCACTAAAACCACCGATGGCAAGCTGCTCAAGTCCTCGACCATCTTTATCCGCAACGACGAAGGCAAGCCCGTCGGCATTTTGGGCATCAACTTTGACATTACGCTTATGAAGGCTTTTGAGCGCTCGCTCGACGCTTTCACCGGCACCGGCGGCACGGGCTATACCGAGCCCGAGCCCATTACCAAGAACATCGGCGACCTGCTCGAGGACCTGCTGCACGAGTGCGAGCAGTTTGTGGGCAAGCCCGCGGCACTCATGACCAAAGACGAGCGCATTCGTGCCATTGGCTACCTCGACCGTCGCGGTGCCTTCCTCATTTCCAAGTCGAGCGAGCGTGCCTGCGAGTTCTTTGGCATCTCCAAGTACAGCTTCTATAGCTACCTCAATGAGGCCAAGGCGGCGGCCGGCGACAAGTAGGCACTCGCCTGGATTGCCCCTCCCCTTTTGGGCGCGAGTTCTGGAAAGCACGAATCCAAGACCGGGCCGCTTGGGAAGTTCCATATAATCGATGTCATTAGTATTTCGAAAGGATGGGACAGAATGGCGTTGAGCAAGGCATCATGCACCGGTCGCGGAT
>USGN01000267.1 GCA_900554255.1 uncultured Collinsella sp.
TATATGAATTGACCTGCTGACTCCAATGAAGATTGGAGGGTAACTGCCAGGGGTGACGGCCCAGCGAGTGTTATTTTGCGAGCTAGGCGCATCGAAAGCGACCTTTCGTGGTATAAACTACTTGCCGGAAGCCGCGGCTTTCAGAGTACGGCTTACGTGTACGTTTAACCTCCGTGGGCGACGGGGTGCCGCAAGGCGTAGAATATCGCCCACCTGTAGGGGCCTGCAGCGATGCGGGCCCCGCTTCGCATTTTTGAACGCCGCGCGCCCCAAATACCCGAGAAGCAGGCCATAAGGCGCGGCGGCGCGCTCGTGCCCGCGCGCAGCCATCTCCATCAGCGTCTACGGTGCGCTACAACATCACGGGCAAACCGCCTAACAAGCCGAGCATCCTGATCGTTCCGTCTATGAGCTACGTTGCCGTACGGGGCAAGGGCGATTCCAATGCCGAAGGCGGCGCGTAGCAGAATGCATTGCCACTGCTCTACGACGTCGCATATATCATCAAGATGTCGAAGAGGGGCCCGCCGCGGGAAATCGAGGGCTATTTCGACTTCGTCGTGCCGCCGCTCGAGGGCTTCTGGTGGCAAGACCGCGCCGATGGCGAGATTGATTATGCGCGGAAGAACGACTTCAACTTCATCTCGTGCATCCGTCTGCCCGATTCCGCCACTCGCGATCTTGAGTAGCCTGGCCGAGTTAATGAGATTAGCTCTTGGGTCCCCGCGGCGCGGAGTTTTGATACCCCCAAAAGTGTAACTAGATTCGAGCTTTAGGAGTATTTCTTGAAAGGCGATAGGTTGAAGTGTCGCAATAGATACCTCGAGGAGGCGATGCTCTTTCGTAACGCTGACTTCTCCAATGTGATTGCGGGCGCGCGAGGATCAAAGCGCAGTGGCCTACCTCTCTCTGGGCCACGCTTTACAACTTGCACGGTAAGGCGCTTCTCAAAACCCAAGTGAGTATTTGCTCGCTTGAGCACTGTTGAATATCGCGAAACAGCATCGCCGATATCGCGCTTGGGCACCGGGGCCGACACTGGCCCCGGTGCTTTTTTATTGCTACCGGTCTATCCGCGGCGCTGCCGCATGTTGGCCTCGCCCATGTCGACCCAGACCGCGTTGTGCACGATCCTGTCCATGATGGCGTCGGCATGCACCCCGCCGCCGAGCCTCGGGTGCCAGTCCTTCTTCTTGAACTGGGTGCAGAATACGTGTGTTTCGTCAAGATTACGTTTCAGTAAAGAGCAAAACATCTTTCACAAAACGTAGTGCAACTTTTCAGAATACGGCAAAAGTCCCCGCCGAGGCCCCATCGCCTGCTAGTAGTCGTCGCGCATCAGCGCGTGCTTCATCCTGTAGCTCTCCCTTTCGTACGTCACCAGCCTCCCATGGTGGACTATCCGGTCCATCATGGCCTTCGCCATATCGTCGTCGTTGAAGATCTCGCCCCATCTCGAGAACTCGATGTTGGTCGTGAGGACCAGGGATATCCTCTCGTAGCACATGGAGACCACGCGGAAGAGCAGCCTGGCGCCGTCGGGGTCGGTCGGCAGGTAGCCCCATTCGTCCAGGATTATCATGTCGTTCCTCGCCAGGCCCTTCAGCATCGCGGCGATGCGGCCCTCCGCGTTGGCCTCGTTCAGCTCGTTCACCAGCCTCGAGGTCGACGAGAACCTGACCCTCTTGCCCATCCCGCACGCGAGTATCCCCAGGGCCACGGCCGTATGGGACTTGCCGTTGCCGGAGCCTCCGAACAGCACGAGGTCCTCGTGCCTGTCGACGAAGCCGAGCGAGAGCATGTCCTCCCTCGTGAAGCCGTTGGGGAAGCCTATGCCGTCCCATTCGAAGCCGTCGAAGCTCTTCTGGAAGGGGAAGTCGGCCCCGCGCTTCAGCCTCGCGATCCTGCTCGCGCGCCTCAGCTCGAACTCGTTGTCCAGGACGCCCTTGAAGAAGGCGAACTGGCCCTCGGTGGCGCTCTCCGCGACGTACTCGAAGGTGGAGTTGGACATCAGCGTCGAGCCGCCCTTCGCCGAGATCCGCTTGAGCTCGTCGTAGCGCGCCTGCGCCTTCGCGCTCATCCTAGCCATGGGCGTGCCTCCTCGCGGTGATGAGCGAGTCGTACTCGATCATCTTCGTGCCCCTCTCGACGGACGGGTCGGTCCTGCGCCCGCCCGCCGCCATCCTCGCGGCGGTCATCTCGACGTCGGGCGCCCTGGTGGCCCCGGTGATGCCGAGCGCCTCCTCGAACGCGCCCACCGCGACCTCGGCGCCGTACGACCTCATCAGCTTGCCCATGACCCTGATCTGGTCCGACAGCTCCGACCTGGTCATCGAGCCGAAGTGGGAGCGGCAGGCCTCGGAGAACATGGCGCTGACGCTGCTGCTGCCGAAGG
>USGN01000268.1 GCA_900554255.1 uncultured Collinsella sp.
GGCCGCCGGCGCCACGATGCTGCGCGGCGGCGCCTACAAGCCCCGCACCTCCCCGTACGCCTACCAGGGCATGGGTCCCGCCGGACTGGACCTGCTGTGCGAGGCATCCGCCGAGCTCGACATGCCGATCGTCACCGAGATCATGGACCCGCGCGACGTGCAGGTCTTCTTGGACAAGAAGATTGACGTCATGCAAATCGGCGCCCGCAACGCCCAGAACTTCCCCCTGCTCAAGGAGGTCGGCAAGACGCAGACCCCGATCCTGCTCAAGCGCGGCATGTCCGGCACGATCGACGAGCTGCTCATGGCTGCCGAGTACATCATGAGCGAGGGCAACGACAACGTCATCCTGTGCGAGCGCGGCATCCGCACCTTCGAGACCCGCACCCGCAACACCTTCGACCTTAACGCCGTGCCGGTGCTGCACCACCTCTCGCACCTGCCCGTCGTTGCCGACCCCAGCCACGCCACCGGCTACACCCGCTACGTTGAGCCTATGGCGCTCGCGGCGACCGCCTGCGGCGCCAACGGTCTGGAGATCGAAGTCCACGACGAGCCCAGCCGCGCATGGTCCGACGGCGCTCAGGCCCTCACCCCCGACCAGTTCGACGACACCATGCGCCGCATCCGCGCCATCCGCGAGGTCGTCTGCCAAGAGACCATGGAGTAGCCCATGGGTACGGTGAGAAACGCACGCGTTAACCAGGGCGGCCCCAAATGCGCCGGCATCGTGGGCCTGGGCCTCATCGGCGGCAGCTTTGCACGCGGCTATGCGCAGGCGGGCGTCCGCGTGCTGGCCTGGGACCCCGACGATGACGTCATGACGGCCGCCAGCATGGGCACCGTCGCCGGCGAGCTCAACGACGAGACGCTCGGCGAGTGCGACATCATCGTGCTGGCCTGTTACCCCGAGGCCTGCATCGAGTGGCTCGAGGCGCATGCCCGGGCACTCGCCGACGCCACCGACACCGAGGCCATCATGGGCCCCGTGGTGATCGACACCGTGGGCGTCAAGGGCATCGTGTGCGAGCGCGCCTTTGAGCTTGCCCGCGAGCACGGCTTTTACTTTGTGGGTGCGCACCCCATGGCGGGCACGCAGTACTCGGGCTATGCGCACTCCCGCGCCGACCTGTTCCAGGGCGCCCCGCTCGTGCTCGTGCCACCCGCGGTGGACGATGCACTTAAGCTGGAGCTTTTGGGCCAGGTGCGCGAGATGGTACGTCCCTTGGGCTTTGGCAAGTTCAGCGTAACGAGCGCCGCCGAGCACGACCGCGTCATCGCGTTTACGAGCCAGCTTGCGCACGTGGTATCCAACGCCTACGTCAAAAGCCCCACTGCCCAGGTCCACCACGGCTTTTCGGCCGGCAGCTACCGCGACCTCACCCGCGTAGCGCACCTCAATCCGCAGATGTGGTCCGAGCTCATGATCGACGACGCCGATGCGCTCGCCTTCGAGATCGACCATCTTATCGAATCGCTCGGCGCCTACAGCCGCGCCCTTAAGGACCGCGACCAGCGCTATCTGGAGAATCTCCTTGCCGAGGGCGACCGCATCAAGCGCGCGCTCGACGACGAGGCCTCCCACTAGACCACCCATCACGCCAGGTCGAAAGGACCGAAGCTTATGGCGATTACCATCGATATCGACACCGCACGCCCCTACCAGGTCCACGTGGGCACTTTCTTGCTGGAGCAGGCAGGACCGCTCGTTCGCGCTACCGCCGGAGGCACTCGCGCCGTCATCGTGACGGACACCAACGTGGGCCCGCTCTACCAGATGCCCGTTAAGCAGAGCCTGGAGGCGTCAGGCTACGAGGTGAGCATCTGCACCTTCGAGGCCGGCGAGGCCCATAAGCGCGCCGAAACCTATGTTGCCATTTTGGAGTTTGTGGCCGAGCACGAGCTTTCGCGCTCCGACGTGATCGTGGCACTCGGCGGCGGCGTCGTGGGCGACGTGGCGGGCTTTGTGGCCGCCACCTACATGCGCGGCTGCAAGTTTGTGCAGATCCCCACAAGTTTGCTCGCCATGGTGGATTCGTCGGTGGGCGGCAAGACCGCCATCGACCTGGCTGCCGGCAAGAACCTGGCCGGCGCCTTTTGGCAACCGAGTGTTGTTATCGCCGACGTGGGGTGCCTGGCCACCCTCACGCCCGAGCAGTTCGCCGACGGCTGCGGCGAGGTCGTCAAGCACGCCGTGATCGCCGATCCGGAGCTTTTCGCCGAGCTGGAGAAGACCCCGCTCACGCTTGAGCTGCTGAACCGAGACGTGGCCCGTGTGGCAAACATCATCGCCCGTAATATCGACATCAAGCGCGCCGTGGTCGTTGCCGACGAGCGCGAAACCAATCAGCGCAAGCTCCTAAACTTTGGACACAGCGCGGGGCACGCCGT
>USGN01000269.1 GCA_900554255.1 uncultured Collinsella sp.
GGAGGCCGCGAGTCGGGCCACCAGCCGCCAATCAATCGCACTCGCCAAGCGAGCGGCGCAGCGTGCGCACAGCGCCAAGCAAATTGGCATCGTTGCCGTTCTGTGCTGGCTTGATGCAGGGCCTCGGTATGATGGGAAGAACGTGAGCCTGATCCATCATGCGCTCAAATGCCTCAAACAGCTCGGGACGGGCGCTGATTCCGCCGCCGACCACGATGACCTCAGGGTCGATGACCGACTGCAACCCCATCAGCATGTTGTCGAAGACCAACGCTTATGCATCCAGACCGCGACGAGCGTCCTCATCCCCCTCTTCAATCCAAGAGAAAATCCGATATCCGTCGATATCATCGGTCGGATCAATCCCCTTCGCCGCACACACCTGGTCTCGGAGCGCCCGCCAGCTGGTGACATCACCGTACACCGACCCAAAGGTCACGGGCTTGCGCACATCGTTGCTCACAAAGCACACGGTGCCGGCGAGATTGTGCGCGCCTCGCAAGATGTGACCGTCAACAACGATGGCACCGCCGAGACCCGTACCGATCACCACCATCAACCCCAGGGAGACCCCCTTCAGCGCGCCGACGGCATATTCTCCCAGTGCCGCGCACATCGCATCGTTCTCGATGGTTACGGGAAGCCCCGTGCTCTCGCGCAAGATGCGACCGAGCGGATATCCGTCCAAACAGTGAAGGGCGCCGCCTCCCCCAACCACGCCATCGGAATCGCCTTCGGAAAAGACTCCGGGCATACTTATTCCCACACCCCTCACCCGGGCGCGATGGGGCTCGATCACCGAGCGGAACGTTTCGATAACCTGGTCGGCGGGCGAGGTGCATGTTGGGATACTTCCGTGCTCCTCAATGTGGTAGTCGGCGTTCACCACCGCCCATTTCACCTGAGTGCCGCCCGCATCTATACCGAAATAGCAGTCCATAATCTTATCCCCTGTCCCATAGGGTTAGTCCAGGTCCTCGCCGTTGCTCTCGATGACCTTCTTGTACCAATAGAAGCTGTCCTTGCGGCTGCGCGCGAGCGTGCCCTTGCCCTCGTCGTCGCGGTCGACGTAGACGAAGCCGTAGCGCTTGCGCATCTCGCCCGTGCCGGCGCTGACCAGGTCGATGCAGCCCCACATGGTGTAGCCCATGAGGTCCACGCCGTCGAGTTCCACGGCATCCTCCATGCTCTGGATGTTCTTGCGCAGGTAGTCGATGCGGTAGCCGTCATGGATGGAGCCGTCGGCCTTCACCTCGTCGCTCCAGCCGATACCGTTCTCCACGATCCAAAGCGGCTTGTGATAGCGGTCGTAGAGCTCGTTCAAGGCGATGCGCAGGCAGTACGGATCGGTCGCCCAGCCCCAGGCGTTGGTCTCGAGGTAGGGGTTTTTCACCATGCCGAAAGCGAGATTGCCGGACGCGACCTCGAGCTCCTTCTGGCGCAACGATACCGTCGAGCCTCCGTAGCACGAGAACGACAGGAAATCTGCCGGATAGGTTGCGAGAAGCTCGAGGTCGTTCTCGCCCATTTCCAGCTTGATGCCCGCGCGCTCCATCTCCCTCAAGCGATAGGCGGGATAGTGGCCGCCCACCTGCACGTCGGCATACCACAGCGCGTCACGCTCGCGTTCCATGGCGAGCAGATGATCGGCGGGGTCGGCGGAATAGGAGTAGATGGGGTTGTACGCGAGCATCTGACCCACCATGATCTTAGGGGAGATTTGGTGCGCCGACCGAACCGTAAGGGCAGACGCCACGAACTGGTTGTGCGCCGCCTGGGCCTTCGCATGGGGGCTCCCATCCGTAAGCCCGCCCGCCATGAAGCTCCCCATGCTCATCATGTTGATCTCGTTGAAGGTGAGCCAGTACTTCACCTTGCCCTGATAGTGCTTCATGACGCAGGTGGCGTAGCGCACGAACAGGTCGATGAGCTCGCGGCTCTTCCAACCGCCGTACTTGTTCACGAGCGCGAGCGGGGTCTCGTAGTGCGAGAGCGTCACGAGCGGTTCGATGCCGTACTTAGCGCACTCGTCAAACACGGCGTCGTAGAACGCTAGACCCTCGGTGTTGGGCTCAGCCTCCTCGCCCGTGGGGAAGATGCGCGCCCAGTTCATGGACAGGCGGAAGCACTTGAAGCCCATCTCGCCCATGAGGGCGATGTCCTCGGCGTAGTGGTGGTAGAAGTCGGTGGCCGTGTGGCTGGGATAGTAGTAGCCATCAACCACCGCCACCTCCAGCCCTTCAGGAAGTCCCTCCTCGCAAACCGCATACACGGGAAGCGCGCCGGTTTCCCCTGTCGCGGTATTACGCCACGTTATCTGCCGTGACACCGTATGGCTACCGCTGGTCATGGCGTCCGAGGTGTTCGGTCCTTTGCCGCCCTC
>USGN01000270.1 GCA_900554255.1 uncultured Collinsella sp.
GGGCTGATCATACCGGCGTTCATCACCGGGCCGTTGAGCCAGTCGAATAGGCCCTGCCAGTACTCGCTGCCTACCAGCACAAGCGGCATGCGCTTGACCTTGTGCGTTTGCACCAGCGTGAGTACCTCGAACATCTCGTCGAGCGTGCCAAAACCACCGGGAAACACGATGGCACCCGAGCTGTATTTGACGAACATGGTCTTGCGCACAAAGAAGTAACGGAAGTCCATGCCGAGGTTCACGTATTTATTGAGCCCACGCTCGTGCGGCAATTCAATGCCCAGGCCAACTGACTTGCCGTTGACACTTGCCGCTCCCCTGTTGGCCGCCTCCATGATGCCGGGACCGCCGCCGGTGATAACCGCCACGCCGCGCTGGGCGATTTTGCGCCCGACGGTGCGCGCCGCCTTGTAAAGCGGATCGGTCTTGGGCGTGCGGGCGCTACCGAAGATGGTCACCGCAGGACCAAGCTCGGCAAGCGCGCCGAAGCCATCGACAAACTCGGCCTGAATGCGCAGCACGCGCCACGGATCGGCATGCAACCAGTCGGTCGACTCCTCGGGCGCCAGCAGGTTGGCGTAGGTGTTGTCCTTAGGAATCATGGGACCGCGCATGACCACGGGACCGCGTCGGTACGTCTCGTCGTAGGCCGGCTCGCCCTCGACGTTCTCATTCTTAATCATGGGTACTCCTATCGAGAAAAAGAAAAGCGGGCGGGGTCGACGCCATGCGCCAAACACCCGCCCGAACATCAACTATTCGGTATGGTACCCACGTTGCATCAAGCGCTTGCAAGGCATCGGTCAGCGGTCGCGCAGCCGGCGTCAGCGAATGTGACGAGCAGCTGCCGCTCAACCTTTGCCGTTGCCCACGCTCTGCAAGCGTGCCTGTCGCCCTTAGTAATCCACCGCAGCAGGACTGTTCATCCAGTCGCTCACGAATGCACCGTAACGGCCCTCGATAATGGCCTGGCGGGCACGCTGCATAAGGTTGAGCAGGTAGTAGATGTTGTGCATCGACAGCAGAATACCGCCGAGCATCTCCTTCTGCGTGACCATGTGGCGAATGAGCGCGCGGCTGTAGCCGCCCGTGCACACCGGGCAGGTGCAGGTGGGGTCGATGGGGCCGTCGTCGTGCGCAAAGCGCGCGTTGCGGAAGTTAAGGCGACCTTCACTGGAGAACGCCGTGCCCATGCGGCCGGTGCGCGTCGGCAGCACGCAGTCGAACATGTCGATACCCACGCCAACGCCGCGCACGAGCGTGGTAGGGTTGCCGACGCCCATGAGGTAGCGCGGCTTGTGCTTAGGCATGTACTCGGAAACCAGCGGCGCCAGCGTCTCGAACATGGTCTCGTGGTCCTCGCCCACCGAGTAGCCGCCGATGCCGTAACCGGGGAAGTCGCCGCACTCCTCCAGGTGGCGCAGCGACCGCAGGCGCAGATCAAGATGCATGCCACCCTGGACGATGCCGAAGAGCGCCTGGTCATCGCGGGTGTGGGCCTTATAGCAGCGCTCGGCCCACATGCTCGACAGCTCAACGGCACGCTCAACGTAGGCGCGCGTGGCAGGATAGCCCGGGCACTGGTCGAGCTGCATGCAGATGTCGGAACCGAGCTTCATGGCGATTTCCATGTTGTCCTCGGGCGTCCAGAACACATGGCGGCCGTCATAGTCGTTGACGATAAAGCGCACGCCCTCGTCGGTGAGCTTGACCGCATCGTTGTGGCTGAACACCTGGAAACCGCCCGAGTCGGTGAGGATAGGGCCGTGCCAGTTCATGAACTTGTGCAGTCCGCCCAGCTCGGCGATGGTGTCCTCGCCGGGGCGCATGGACAGGTGATAGGTATTGGCAAGCACGATCTGGGCGCCGAGCTGCTTGACGGTCTCGGTAGGGATGCCCTTGACGTTTGCCTTGGTGCCCACGGGCATAAAGATCGGCGTCTCGATGTCGCCGTGCGGGGTGTGCAGCACGCCGGCACGCGCATGCGTAGTCGGGTCCTCGGCGATCAGGTCGAATTTAAAAAGGCTCTGGTCCATAAACTGGAACTCCTTGGTTGCGGTTCATACGCAAACCATTATACGGGCAACCCGCAAGAAGCACCGACTCGACAGAAACTGATGCATTAAACGACTAGTCGTCGGGGACAATCTTCAGCGCCATCTTGCAAAGAAGTGTCCCAATCTGCCGGCACTTAGGGACCGTCCCCAGGTGCCGGCAAGAGCGTCCCTTTCGACTAGTCATTTAAGAACGTCCCCAACGACTACATCTGGGATTATTTCCAACGGCCAAGGCAACGCCGATGCTCTGACAACGTCAGCGAGCGGTCGCCAGAACGAACAAATTGGCATGAAAAGAGGACG
>USGN01000271.1 GCA_900554255.1 uncultured Collinsella sp.
CCGTCGCTCGCGTACATGAAGTACGCGTCGCTCCTCTTTCGCGGCGACCTGGGGCACCTGAGCGCCGCTCGCTGACGTTTGAGTGACCTGTGAGATCGCCCCTGTTGTTGCGAAGTGTTCTGGTACGGCGAGCTGCTCCGATAACACGTTTGCTTGCTGAGCTTGTGTGCTTCGCTCTTGGCGGTACTCGGCATTCTGCAGCTTTTCAATTGACGGCTCGCGTTTCTGTAATGGGGCGCGGGCCAGTTTTCTATCAGCCCAATTGGCTTGGCGGGCTTGGCGTGCATTGTTCTTTTGCGTGCGGCGCCGCCTCATTACCTTTGTGCTAAAGGCACGGCGTTCGCAATGGATCGTGCAAGATGATATGTGAAGGAGAAGATTCCCATGGAGTTTGTTCTTGATAACGGTTCTATTCGTGTGGCACTGAGCACGGCTGGCGGATCGTTCACTTCGATTAAAGCCAACGGTCGCGAGTACCTGTGGCAGGGCGACCCATCGGTCTGGTCGGGCCAGGCACCCATTTGCTTCCCGATCTGCGGCGGCCTTCGTGACGGCCGCGCGATGACCATGGGCGGCCACGAGGTCAAGCTTGCCCGTCACGGCTTTGCCCGCAAGCAGGAGTGGAAGCTCGAGGAGCAGGGCGACAGCATGGTTGCGCTGAGCCTAAGCTCTGCCGACCACGCCGAGCTGCTCGAGCAATACCCGTATCCGTTTAAGATCGTTGCGCGCTATACGGTCGATGCAGCAAAGGTGAGCGTGTCGTATGAGGTGACCAACGAGGGGACCGAGGACATGCCGTTCTTTGTGGGCGGTCACCCCGGCTTTAAGTGCCCGCTTGACGAGGGCGAGTCCTATGACGACTACGAGCTCCGTTTTGAGCAGCGCGAGGCCGACGAGCTGTGTACTGCCGTTCCCTCGACGGGCCTGATTGATGTTGAGCATCGCAGCAAGAACCCGATGGTTGGCCACGACCTGCCGCTTACCCACGAGCTCTTCGACTTTGCCGAGACCATCTTTGATGTGCTCGAGAGTCGCGTGGTCACGCTGACCAAGAAGACCGAGGACAAGGGCGTGCGCCTGACATTCCCCGATATGCCGTACCTGATTGTGTGGAGCAAGCCCGAGGGCGACTTTGTGGCTGTTGAACCGTGGGGCGGCCTGTCCACCTGCTCCGACGAGGACGATATCCTGGAGCACAAGCGCGGCTGCCTGGTGGCCAAGCCGGGGGAGACCGTCACTCGCGGCTTTGAGATCGAGATCCTTTAAAGAGCTATCGTATGTTTGGGGACGCACGCGTCGTGCCCCGGAAACAGGAGTTCAACATGATTCTGACCGTTACCATGAACCCGTCGATTGATACGCGCTATCAGCTCGACAAGCTGATCATCGACGACGTGAACCGCGTGACGCCCGAAAAGACCGCTGGCGGTAAGGGCCTCAACGTGAGCCGTGTGCTGTTGCAGCTGGGCGACGATGTGCTCGCAACCGGTCTGCTCGGCGGCCACATGGGCGCCTATATGGCCGAGCTTATGGATACCGATGGCGTTAAGAACGACTTTGTGCCCATCGCCGGTGAGACGCGCATTTGCCTGAATATTCTGCACGAGGGCAATCAGACCGAGCTGCTGGAGAGCGGCCCGCAGATCGCCCCGGCCGAGCTCGAGGCCTTTACGGCCAAGTTCGCCGAGCTTGCAGCGAAGGCGGACGTTGTGACGCTTTCGGGCTCGCTGCCGCGTGGCGTCGATGCTGGCTACTATGCCGAGCTCGTCAAGATCGCCGAGGAGGCGGGCGCCAAGGTGCTGCTCGACACCTCGGGTGCATCGCTGGAGGCCGCGCTGGAGTCCGACGCTAAGCCTGAGCTCGTAAAGCCCAACCTGACCGAGATCAACGGCCTGCTGGGTACGTCCTTTACGACCGATGATGTCGATGCCCTGCGCGAGGCGCTTGCCGCCGATGGCCGCTTTGCCGGTATTCCCTGGGTTGTCGTTTCGATGGGCGCTGCCGGTTCGGTGGGCTTCCATGAGGGCCGTGCGTTCCGCGCCAAGACGCCCGCGATTGCGGCTGTGAACGCGACGGGTTCCGGCGACTCGACCATCGCCGGCTTTGCGCATGCGATTGCTGCTGGTGCCGACGACGTCACGGTGCTCAAGACCGCCAATACCTGCGGCAAGCTTAACGCCATGGATCCCAAGACCGGCCACCTGGTCATGGATCGCTGGGACGAGGTCTACAACAGCGTTGAGGTCACGGAGCTTTAGGGTTACGCGGTTTTACCAAACCGCGTAACGGCTCGACGCTGCGCGGGCCGCATTTGGACAATCTGACGTTCAACTTCAAGGGCGCG
>USGN01000272.1 GCA_900554255.1 uncultured Collinsella sp.
CTCCCATTTCTCATGTCCAAGAAATGGGAGGCAGTTCATGGGGGAGCAAGCGGGCGCTTCTGAGCGAATGTGTTTGCGGCCTAAACCGCTCGGAGCAACAAGCGATCGACGTTAGTTGCTAGACTCGGAATCGTCGCCGGAACCGGAGATAGAAACCGTCAGCGTAATCGTGCTGTCGGTGGACTGCTTGCCGGTGGGGGAGACGCCCGTAACGGTGGCATCCTCGTTACCGCTCACGGGATTGCCGTTCTGGTCACAGAAGCCAATGTTATAGAAACCGGCGTTGTTGAGCGCGGTAACGGCGGCGGAAATGCTCTTGCCGTACAGGTTGCCCGGAACACTGGCCTTGCCGGACTTCTTGGCAATGACGACGGTAATCGTGGCGCCGGGCTTCTGCTTGCCACTGGGGTTCCAGCTGATCACGGTGCCCTCGGTAACCGAGTCGTTCTCCTGGTAGCTAACGTCGACGCCAAAGCCTGCCATATCGAGGGCGTTGCGCGCCTGGGCCTCGGTCATGTCGGTCAGATCGGGGACGGACGTGGTATCCGGGCCGCTCGAGACCTTGTACGAGATGGTCGTGCCCTTCGCGACTTCCTTACCGGCTTCGGTGCCCTGCTCAAAGACCTGGCCCTCATCGGCCTCGTTGGCCTCCTCGGAGGCGTTGCCCTTCAGGCCAACGCTTGCCAGCGCGGCCTCGGCCTGGTCCTTGGTCAGGCCGACAAGCCGGGGAACCTCAACCTTCTCGGAGGGCTTGGGGCCCTTGGAGATTACCAGGTTCACCCTTGTGCCCTTGGCCTTCTTGGTGTTGCCGTTGGGGGTCTGCTCGGCGACCTTTCCCTCGTCGACATCGTCGTTGTAGCTTTGGTCGATGGTGCCGACCTCGAGGCCGGCTTCCTTGATCAGCTCGACGGCAGTCTGCTGGTCCTTGCCCAGCACATCGGGCACGGTGACCTGCTCGCCGCCAAAGAGTCCTGTGGCAAAGGCCACCACGATGCCGATGACGGCAACGGCTGCCACCACGGCGGCGATGATCTTGTTCTTGTTGGAATTGGGCTCTTCGACCTCGTACGAGCCGGTGGAGCTCGAAACCGAGCTACGGGCGGTATTCTGGCCGCTCACGCCCGAGACGGGACGCACCATGGCGCGCGTCTGATCGGAAAGCTCGCGAGTCTTGGTGGCGCCCAGCTCACCGGGGGCACCGATGATGCGCGTGGGCTCCGAGACGTTGACGGCACGGCCCGACAGGTAGCTGTTGAGCACCTGACGCAGCTCGTCGGCGGTCTGGAAGCGGTTTGCCGGATCCTTCTCCATGCACTTGAGGATGATGCGCTCAAGGTCGGCGTCGACACCGGAGTTGATCTGGCTCGGCGGAATAGGCAGCTCGTTGACCTGCTTGAGTGCGACTGAGATAGCGTCGTCACCGTCAAAGGGAACGCGGCCGGTGGCGCACTCGTACATCACGACGCCCAGCGAGTAGATATCCGAGGTGGGGCCGAGGTCCTGACCACGGGTCTGCTCGGGGCTGACGTAGTGGGCGGTTCCCAGCACGTTGTTGTCTTGCGTGAGGTGGCTGTTCTTGGCGCGCGCGATGCCAAAGTCCATCACCTTGATGTTGCCGTCGGGCAGCACCATGATGTTCTGCGGCTTAATGTCGCGGTGGATGATCTCGTGCTTGTGTGCGACCGAAAGCGCGGAGCTGATCTGCGAGCCGATCTGCGCGACCTTCTTGGGGTCGAGGGCGCCGTGGCTCTTGATGCCGCTCTTAAGGTCGGTGCCGCGCAAGTACTCCATGACGATGTAATAGGTGTCGCCGTCCTTGCCCCAATCGTAGACGCCCACGATATAGGGGGAGGAGAGACCGGCTGCTGCCTGGGCCTCCTGCTTAAAGCGTGCGGCGAAGGTTGCGTCGCCAGCATACTGCGGCAGCATAATCTTGACGGCTACCGTGCGGTCGAGGACCTGGTCCTGTGCGCGGTAGACGGTCGCCATGCCGCCTGTTCCCACCTTATCCTTGAGGAGGTATCTTCCCCCGAGGACCCTCTGTTCCATTCCTGCTCCTAACATAACTATTCGCTCAACGATGTGTGTAGTACCTACGATGTGGCCGCTGGGGCCGTGTGGCGCGTTGCCGCTAACTCTTCGGCCGCGGCGCGCCTCGGGTGTCCGATTCGATCATGGGCATCACGCTCCCTGTGCGGCAAGCGCCGCAGTCAGGACGATACCGGCGATCTTGGCGGCCTTGACGTCATGCTTGTCGTAATCCTCCAAGGCCACCGAGATGGCGACCGTGGGTGAATCGTAAGGCGCAAAGCCAACGAACATCGAGTTGACGTTGGTGCCGCC
>USGN01000273.1 GCA_900554255.1 uncultured Collinsella sp.
GCGAGGTCGTCGACGTGATCCAGATCCCGGCCTTCCTCTGCCGGCAGACCGACCTGCTCACCGCCGCGGCCAGGACGGGCAAGACCGTGAATATCAAAAAGGCGCAGTTCCTTTCGGGGTTGGACATGCAGTACCCCTATGAGAAGGCGCGCGATGCGGGGGCTTCGGAAATATGGCTCACCGAACGCGGCAATATCTACGGTTACAACAATCTGGTGGTCGATTTCCGCAATATCCCCGACATGCTGCGCATCGCGCAGACCGTGGTGATGGATTGTACCCATTCGGTGCAGCGTCCCGGCGGTGCGGGCGGTACGACGGGAGGCAACCGCGAGTTCGTGCCGGCCATGGCCCGGGCGGCCCGGGCGTTCGGTGCCAACGGCTTCTTCTTCGAAGTGCACCCCTGCCCCGACTGCGCCAGGAGCGACGGCCCCAACATGTTGCAACTCGACGATCTGGAGAATCTCATTAAAACCTTGCTATAATGACCGATACCACCAAAGCGCAGATCCTCGACCTGGCCCGCAAGGCCATCAATACCGAGATGCTGGCGCTCAAGCACATGAAGGAGACCTTGGGTGACAATTTCGCCGATGCCGTGGAGCTGATCCTCGCATGCAGCGGCAAATGCATCGTCACCGGCATGGGCAAGTCGGGGCTCGTCGGGCGCAAGATCGCCGCGACGCTGGCCTCGACCGGAACCCCGAGTTTCTTCCTGCATCCCGGCGAGGCCTTCCACGGCGATCTGGGGATGATCTCGAAGGACGACGTCGTGCTGGCGCTCTCCTATTCGGGCGAGACCGACGAAATCCTGAAGATCGTGCCTTTCATCCACTCCAACGGCAACCGGCTGATCTCGATGACCGGCAACGACGACTCGGCGCTGGCCCGCAACTCCGACGTGCACCTGAACGTCGGGGTCGAGGAGGAGGCCTGCATCCTGCACCTCGCGCCGACCACCTCGACCACGGCGCAGATCGCCATGGGCGATGCGCTGGCCGTGTCGCTCATGCAGCAGCGCGGCTTCACGAGCGTCGATTTCGCGCGCCTGCATCCGGGCGGAAGCCTCGGACGGCGCCTGCTGATGACCGTGGGCAACGTCATGCGCGACCACGACCTGCCGGTCGTCTCGCCCGACTGTTCGGTGGTGGAGATGATCCACACCATTTCGAAGGGCGGACTGGGACTGATCGTCGTCTGCGAGGGCGACCGCATCGAAGGCATCGTGACCGACGGCGACGTGCGCCGCGCGATGGAGCGTCTGAAGGCCGACTTCTTCATTCTGCCCGAGGATACCTCGGCGGATCGTCTGGGTGTCCACCCGGGTGATGCTGTTGTCGCGCGCATTTTGACCTACCCGACGCGCCTGGAATCGGGTACCGTGACGATCGAACGCCGCATTGGCGGAGATGACGCGCCCGATTTGGGCGTTCAATATGTGATGGCGCGTTACGGCTATACCGATAGCTATCCCGAGGCCGCGCTGGACGAGGCCGAGGGGCTTTCGCTCGATGTGTCCGCGGCGCTTAAGGACCCGCTCCGCCGCGATCTGCGCGACCGCTTTGTCATCACGATCGACCCAGTCGACGCGCGCGACTTTGACGACGCCATTTCGCTGGAGCGCACGCCCGAGGGTGGCTACAAGCTGGGTGTGCATATCGCCGACGTTTCACACTATGTGGCTTGGGACGGGCATATCGATCTTGAGGCTCGCCATCGTACGACATCGGTGTATCTGGCCGATCGCGTGCTTCCCATGCTGCCCGAACGCCTGTCCAATGACCTGTGCTCGCTTCGCCCTGACGAGGACCGTCTTGCGTTTACCGTTGACATTGAGCTCGATGCACAGGGTCGCGTGCGGCATTACGATCCGTACCCCAGCGTGATTCGCTCGCGTGTGCGTATGGACTATGACGGCGCCGAGGCGCTGCTGGTGCGTGCCGGCGCGGTTGAGTATTCGGTGCTGGAGGGTGCAGCCGAGGATGTTGCGGCTGCCGAGACCTCGCGCGAGGAAGCGCTTGAGCGCGGTCTTGCGTGCGAGGAGGCCGCCCGCGGCTACAACGTCGACCTCGGCGATTTCCTTGTCGCCGCTAACGAACTCGCCGAACTCCGCCGTCGTATCCGTCGCGCCCGCGGCTCGGTCGATTTTGACACGGCCGAGATTCGTGCTCTGTTGGATGAGGACGGAGTGCCCGTGCAGATTGTGGCGCGTGAGCGTTCGTGTGCCACGTCGCTTATCGAGGAAGCTATGCTGCTCGCCAACGAGTGCGTTGCAGAGTGGCTGGCAGACCGTGATATCGAGGCCTGCTATCGCGTGCATGAGGATCCGAGCCCCGATAGCCT
>USGN01000274.1 GCA_900554255.1 uncultured Collinsella sp.
CCCCCGCCCGCCCCACAAGCCGCATCGCACTATAAAGCTGCAAGACCAGTAGATAGGCCCGATTCGTGGCAGACAGCCTCCCAACACGCTAATGCCGGGTGCGCGTCCTCACCAAACGTACCAATGTGAGCGCAAAGCCCACGGTAGCAACGGCCATCAGCACGTAGAATACCAAACGGAAGCCAAAGAGGAACACGTCCGGACGACCCGCCACATAGCTCGTGACCGTCTTGCCCATCGCCGCGCTCGTCTGTCCATACAGGATGCGCGACGCCGCCGTAATACCCAGCGCTATGCCCGCATAGCGCGCCAAGCTGCTCAAGCTGCCCGCAAAGCCAAGCGCCTCACGCGGAGCCGAACCCATATACAGCGAATTATTGGGACTCTGGAAGATCGACGTGCCGCACGACATAAACGCGACGCAGCACACAATCATCAAGATGGAAGAGTGCTCGTCAAGCGTGCTCACCGCAAAGAGACCGCACACGTACACGCCCAGGCCAACGGCCGTGGGCGCTTCACAACCAACACGGTCGGACACCGAGCCCGAAAGCGGGCCCACAAAGGCATTCACGACCGGCATCGCCAAAAACAACAGGCCGGAGATATCGGAGCTAAAGCCGTGGGCATCCTGAAAGTAGAACGGCAGCACAAACTCGGAGGCACCGATACCCACGAACACGATAAGCATGCAAGCCAGGTTAATCGTGAAAGCCGAGCTCGCAAAGCAGCGACGCGCCGCCTCTGTCAACGGCATAGGGCGTTCGCCAGCCTCCGGCTTCACATGCGGCAGCGTATAGAGTCCCACGATAAACGAGATTATGCCAATGGGCAGATTGATAAGGAAGATGCTCTCCCAGGGAAAGCTCGCCACCAGCACGCCGCCGAGCACGGGGCCGCACATCATGCCAAGAGCCACAAAGGTCGCCAGAATGCCCATGGCACGGCCGCGCTCACGCGCCGGAAACGACTCGGTGATGATGCCCATATTGTTGGCCATCGCGGCGGCACAGCCAATGCCCTGCACGAAACGCGCCAAGATAAGCACCTCGAGCGAAGCCGAAAGCCCGCAAAGCAACGAGCCACCCGTAAAGACGATTACACCAAGCTGGAACACATTCACCTTGCCGCGCACATCGCCCAAGCGGCCAAACGGCAGCATGGCGACGCACGTCGCGAGCAGATACACCGAGCTCACGAGCTGAATGCGGTCGAGACCCACCCCCAGCTCCTTTTGCATCACTGGGAGCGCCACCGTCACGATGCTCGCATCCAGACACGCCATAAAGGTCATGACGAGCACGGTGAACAGAATCGCCCATTTATTCTTACCGTGGGTGTCGCCCTCTAGGGCAATGTGGTCGCGGCGCAGCTGCTCGGCAGTTTTCTCCATGTATATCCTTTCTATCGTGCAACGCAAAAACGGGACCCCAATCGCCTACAAACGGACACGATCGGGGTCCCGCCTACGGAATCGGAACTATGAGGACGTCGTCAGCCGAAAAGCCGTCCCACGCCTCGCACGCACGCTAGCCTAGCACTGCTCGAGCGCCTGCTCAAGGTCGGCAATCAGATCGGTCGTGTCCTCAAGGCCGCACGACAGGCGCACCATGTCGGCGGAGATGCCGCAGGCGATGAGCTCCTCGTCGTTCATCTGACGATGGGTGGCGTTTGCCGGGTGCAGGCAGCAGGTGCGTGCATCGGCCACGTGCGTGGCAATCTGGGCGAGCTTAAGACTCTTCATAAAGGTCTCGGCCGCCGCGCGACCACCGTTAAAGCCAAAGCTCACGACGCCGCAGGTGCCGTTGGGCATGTACTTCTGAGCCATGTCATAGTACTTATCGCCCTCCAGGCCCGGATAGCTCACAAAGCGCACCTTGGGGTGGCTCTGCAGGAACTTGGCGACCGCCAGACCGTTCTCGCAATGGCGCGGCATACGCACGTGCAGGCTCTCGAGCGAGCTGTTCAGGAAGAACGCCGCCTGCGGGTTCTGCATGGGACCGAGGTCACGCATAAGCTGCGCAGTAGCCTTGGTGATAAAGGCGCCCTCGCGGCCGAACTTCTCGGCATAGGTCACGCCGTGGTAGCTCTCGTCAGGCGTGGTGAGGCCCGGGAACTTGTCCGCATGGGCCATCCAGTCAAACTGACCGTGATCGACGATCACGCCACCCAGGTAGGCCGCATGGCCATCCATGTACTTGGTGGTGGAGTGCGTGACGATGTCGGCGCCCCACTCAAAGGGACGGCACATCACGGGCGTCGGGAAAGTATTGTCGACCATCAGCGGCACGCCGTGGTCGCGCGCGGCCTTGGCAAAGCG
>USGN01000275.1 GCA_900554255.1 uncultured Collinsella sp.
ATGCCGGCGAGTGGGTCGCCGCCGTGGTGGACGACGACAAGGAAGAGGGCGCGCTCTTTGGACTGACGCGCACGCTGTGGTTGGCGACGTCCAAGGGCCTCTTCGCGCTCGAGGAGGGCGACAGCTGCGCGGCGGCTGAGGTTGAGGGCTTCAACTTCGTCCACGGCGTGATTGCTGGCGTGCTCGCGCGTCTGTTTATGGAGGGTCGCGTGGCGAGCCCGGATATGAAGGTGCTGTTGCACGAGCTTTCGCCCATCGATTCTTCTGAGCCCGAGCTCATGGATCCGCTGGCAGTCGATTCTACGCGCATCTTCGATACCGTGGTTGCCGCCTACCTGCTGGATTCCGACCGCTCCGAGTTCGATGAGGCATATCTGGCCGATACCTATCTGCAGATGGCGTTGCCTGCGGCGCGCGGTGCAGAGGGTGCTGGTGAGGACGCTCCGGCGCCTGCCGCCCGTACTGCGGCTCTGACGCTGGCGCTCGTGGCGCCGTTGCGCGAGTGCATGGCCCGCGAGAACGCCGCCAACGTGTTCGATGGCATCGAGATGCCGCTCGTTCCGGTACTTGCCAAGATGGAGCGCGCGGGCATGCTCGTGGACCCCGACCGTCTGCACAGTCTGTCCGAGGGTCTGGCGACCCAGATTACCGAGGTTGAGCGCAGTATTCGCGACCTGGCGGGTGACGAGACCTTTAATATTGGCAGTCCCATGCAGCTGTCGCACGTGCTCTTTGATGTGATGGGGCTTCCGACCAAGGGCCTCAAGAAGACTAAGCGCGGCTATTACTCGACCAACGCCAAGGTGCTGAGCGACCTTGCGCGTGACCACGAAATCGTGCGTCTGATCTTGGACTGGCGTGAGAAGTCTAAGATCAAGTCCACCTATCTGGACACGCTGGGCCCGCTACGCCGTGGTGACGGTCGCGTACACACTACGTACAACCAGACCATCACGGCAACGGGGCGTCTGTCCTCGAGCGACCCGAACCTGCAGAACATCCCGACGCGCTCGGAGCTGGGCCGCACCGTCAAAACGGCGTTTTCGGCAGGCGAGGGAAGCGTCTTTTTGGCGGTGGACTACTCGCAGATCGAGCTGCGTCTGCTGGCGCATCTCTCAGGTGACGAGCACTTGGTGCGCGCCTTTAACGAGGGCGAGGACTTCCATGCCGAGACGGCGGCGCGCGTGTTTGGTGTGCCGGTGTCCGAGGTGACGCCCGACCTGCGCAGCCGCGCCAAGGCCGTGAACTTTGGCATCGTGTACGGCCAGCAGGCCTACGGTCTGTCGCAGTCGCTGCATATCTCGATGGCCGAGGCGCGCGACATGATCGACCGCTACTACGAGGCCTACCCGGGCGTGCGCACGTTCCTCGACAACGTGGTGGCACGCGCCAAGCAGACGGGCTACGCCGAGACCATGTATGGCCGCAGACGCCATATTCCCGAGCTCAAGGCCAAAAATCCGCAACTTCGCGGCTTTGGCGAGCGCACAGCCATGAACCATCCCATGCAGGGAACCGCCGCCGACATCATCAAGATCGCGATGGCCCGCGTAAGCCGCCGTCTGGAAGAGGAGGGCTTTGCCGCCCACATGATCTTGCAGGTACACGACGAACTGGACTTTGAGTGCCCCATCGACGAAGTCGAGCGCCTAACCACCATGGTCCGCGACGTCATGGAGCACGTAGTAGACCTCCGCGTCCCCCTAATCGCCGAAGCCAGCACCGGCATAACCTGGGCCGACGCCAAATAGGGAAGTGCCCACAACCCTAAAGTAACCAAACCAGAAGGGGGCTCCTTGCCAACAAGGAGCCCCCTTCGTTCAATTAAATTCAGCCTAAGTATCTAGACACTCAAGACGCCATCTAGGCGGCAAACAAGTAAACCTAGGGCCAGGCCCGATGGGACGGCTACCGGGCCGCCAAGATAGCGTCGATGAGCGTCAGTACGCCCCCGTCGTTGTTGCTCGGAATGCGCCATTTGGCATGCGCGTTCATGTGCTCCTCGGCATTGTCCACGATAAAGCTATGCCCGACGCGCTCCAGCATGGGGATGTCGTTGTAGGTATCGCCCACGGCGGCAGCATCGGCAATATCGATGCCCAGGTGCTCGCACAGGTGAGCGACGCCGGCGCCCTTGTCGACGCCCAGGTTCATAAAGTCGATCCACTCGCGCCCAGCGTTGGTGACGTAGAGTTTGTCCGAGAACTCGGGGCTATAGGTCTCGCGGAAAGCGGGCTCGGCGTCGTAGCCGGGGAAGAAGACCGAAATCTTGTTGGACTCGAAATCAATGCCCTCAAAGCTGTCTACGTAGTTGA
>USGN01000276.1 GCA_900554255.1 uncultured Collinsella sp.
GCGCGAGGACGTTGGCGTGGAAACCTTCCGGGGCCTTCCGATGGGAAGTCAAGCCCTTACGGCTTAGTACATGCCACCACCCTGCTGACCAGCGGTAGCAGCAGCGATAGCATCCTCAAGCTGAGTGTTCTTGGGCACATCGGAGACGGTAGCCTCGGTAATGAGGATCAGGCTGGCGACAGAAGCAGCGTTCTGCAGGGTGACGCGGCTGACCTTGACGGGGTCGAGGACGCCCATCTCAATCATGTCGCCCCACTCGCCGTTGGCAGAGTTGAGACCCTGGCCGGCGGGCAGCTCGGCGACCTTGTCGACCACGACAGCGCCCTCAAAGCCAGCGTTCTTGGCGATGGTAGCGACCGGAGCGGTCAGAGCCTTCTTGACGATATCGACGCCAATCTTCTCCTCGGGGTCGTCAAGCTCAACAGCGTCGAGCGCAGGAGCAGCGTCCATGAAGGCGACGCCGCCACCGGCGACAATGCCCTCCTCGACAGCAGCGCGGGTAGCCTGCAGGGCGTCCTCGACGCGATGCTTGATCTCCTTGAGCTCGGACTCGGTAGCAGCGCCGACCTTGATGACGGCAACGCCACCGGAGAGCTTGGCCAGGCGCTCCTGGAGCTTCTCGCGGTCGAAGTCAGAGGTGGTGTTCTCCATCTCGCCCTTGATCTGAGCGATGCGGGCGTCGATGGCCTCCTTGGAGCCAGCGCCGCCGACGACGACGGTGTTGTCCTTAGAGATGGTGACGGACTTAGCGGTACCGAGCATATCGGCGGTGATGTCAGCGACCTTCACGCCCAACTCGTCCAGGGCAGCCTGGCCACCGGTGAGGACGGCGATGTCCTCGAGGATGCGCTTGCGGCGATCGCCGTAACCCGGAGCCTTGACGGCGCAGACGTTGAGAGCGCCACGGATCTTGTTGAGGACCAGGGTCGGCAGAGCCTCGCCGTCGATGTCCTCAGCGATGATGAGCAGGCCACGGCCAGCGCGCTGGACAGCCTCGAGAACGGGCATGATGTCTTGAACGCTGGAAATCTTCTGGTCGGTGATGAGGATGTACGGATCCTTCATCACGGCCTCCATGCGGTCGTTGTCCGTGACGAAGTAAGCGGAGACATAGCCCTTGTCGAACTGCATGCCCTCGACGGTGTCGATGGTGATGTCGAACGTCTGGGAATCCTCGACGGTGATGACGCCGTCCTTGCCCACGACCTCCATGGCCTCGGCGATCTTCTCGCCGACCTCGGGGTCACCGGCGGAGATGGTACCGACGGAAGCGATCTGCTCCTTGGTCTCGACCGGCTTGGCCTGCTTCTTCATCTCGGCGACGGCGGCGTTAACGGCCTTGTCGATGCCGCGACGGATGGCCAGCGGGTTGGCGCCAGCGGCGACGTTGCGCAGACCGTCGTTGACGATGGCCTGAGCGAGCAGGGTTGCGGTGGTGGTGCCGTCACCCACGGTGTCGTTGGTCTTGGTGGCAACCTCCTTCACCAGCTGAGCGCCCATGTTCTCGATGTTGTCCTCGAGCTCGATCTCCTTGGCGACAGAAACGCCGTCGTTGGTGATGGTCGGGGCACCGAACGTGCGCTGCAGCGCAACGTAGCGACCCTTGGGGCCCATGGTGACGGTAACGGCGTCGGCCAGAGTGTTGACGCCCTTGGCAAGCTTAGCGCGGGCATCGGTGTTGAACGTAATGTTCTTTGCCATGGTAGGTAATCCTCCAAAAGAAATGTGACTCGCGTCGCCGCTTCCGAGTCCTATGCGGCGGGCGCGTTCAAAGACGAATCAGAGATTCTGACGAGACTAGGCCTCGACGACAGCGTAGATGTCGTCGGCGCGCATCAGCAGATACTTCTCGCCGTCGACCTTGACCTCGTTGCCACCGAACTTACCGTAGATGACAACGTCGCCGACCTGAACGTCCATGGGAATGCGCTCGCCCTTGTCGTTGACCTTACCGGCGCCAACGGCAACGATGGTGCCGCGCTGCGGCTTCTCCTGAGCGTTGCTGGCGATGTACAGACCAGAAGCGGTCTTCTGCTCGGCCTCGTCGGGCTTGACCAGGACGCGATCTGCAAGCGGCTTCAAAGACGACATGCTTGTTTCCTCCTTTGTGGGCCGCGCGGTTGAACCGTGCGGGTTTCCCTACTTCGTTTGCGTACGCGTTGAATGGTACCCACGAATGGCGGGTTATACAACACGGAGTCAAAAAATCTTATTTTTTGGCACTTAGATTTTCTGAATGCCGGGGGATAACTTAGCAGTGGCTCCCGGGGCGGACCGGAGGGCATGAAGTTTGTCGCGAGTTCCGCA
>USGN01000277.1 GCA_900554255.1 uncultured Collinsella sp.
CTCGCCGGCACGGGTGATCTTAAAGGCGGTCTGCTTAATCTTTTCGGCGACTTCCATCATCGATGCGGAATCGGGCAGCGTCTCCAGGGCTGCGGCCATAACGCCGGGGCCCGAAACGCCTACGTTGATGACGGCGTCGGCCTCGCCACCGCCGTGGACGGCGCCCGCCATAAACGGGGAGTCCTCAACCATATTGGCAAAGCAGACAAACTTGGAAGCGCCGACGGAGTCCTGGTCGGCCGTGAGCTTAGCGGCGTCGATGATGGTCTGGGCGGCCATAAGCACGGCGTCCATGTTGATGCCGGCGCGCAGGCTGGCGACGTTGACGCTGGAGCAGACGCGGCTGGTGGTAGCGAGCGCCTGCGGGATGGACTGGATGACGCGGCGATCGGCGTCGCCGATGCCCTTCTGGACGAGTGCGGAGAAGCCGCCCAGGTAATCGATGCCGAGGGTCTCGGCCGCGCGGTCGAGGGCATGCGCGATGGGGGTGAGGTCCTCATCCTTGCAGCACGCGGCGATCTGCGCCACCGGGGTGACGGAGACGCGCTTGTTGACGATGGGGATACCGTACTCGCGCTCGAGGTTCTCGGCGGTCTCGACCAAGTGCTCAGCCGTGTGCGTCACGTGGTCGTAGATCTTCGTGCACATGCGGTCGAGGTTCTCGTCGCCGCAACCCATGAGCGAAACACCCATGGTGATGGTCCTGATGTCGAGGTTCTGCTCCTCAACCATACCGCGGGTTTCCGCGATTTCTGCGGGCGTGATCGCCATCCTTGCGCTCCTATCTGCCAAAACGAGCATAGTCTTATCTATTCTAACGTGCCGCACGTGCCAAGTGGCGCGCGCGGCACGTTTTGGTGCTCGGTTGTTTCCGTTGTGTTACTGCCCAAAGACCTCTTCGGCGATGCGCGCGCTTTCGGCGGCGTCCTTGGCGTAGTAGTCCGCACCGATCTGCTTGGCGTATTCGGGGGTGAGTACGGCGCCGCCTACGATGATCTTGACGCCCGGCACCTCGGCATGAAGCAACTTGATGGTCTCTTCCATGGCCACGACGGTGGTAGTCATAAGCGCCGAGAGGCCGACGAGCTTGATGTCGCGCTCCTGTACGGTCTTGAGCACCTCTTGCGGGTCGACGTCGCGGCCTAGGTCAAAAACGGTGTAGCCGTAGTTGTCGAGCAGCATTTTGACGATGTTCTTGCCAATATCGTGGATGTCGCCCTTGACGGTGGCCACGCAGATCTTGCCCTTGTCGGCAATCTCGCCGGCGGGCATCAGGCGCTTGATGGTGTCGAAGCCCACGCGTGCGGCCTCGGCCGAGGCCATGAGCTGCGGCAAGAAAAACTTTCCCTGGTCAAAGAGGACGCCAACCTCGTCGAGGGCGGGGATAAAGTGGTTGTTGATGAGGTCCATGGCGTCGTGGTCTGCCAGTAGACGCTCGGTCTCGGCAGCGATCTCGCCTTTGCGACCCGAGACGACCATGCGACGAATCGGGTCGTCGTTGCCGTCGGCGCCGGCGGTGCCCGCGGCAGGCGCGGCATCACTCGATGCGGCCTGAGCTGCTGCCGGGTTTGCGGCGATCTTGTACGGATCGGTCCAGTCGGCGTAGCGCTCGATGTATCCGGTCGAGCCCTCGTCCTCAACGCTCAGGACGCGATAGCTGTAGACGGTATCCATAAAGCGCTTGGAGCCCGGGTTCATGATGGGGGCGTCCAGACCCGCGCCAAAAGCGGCGGCCAAAAAGACCGAGCCCAGCAGCGGGCGGGCAGGCAGGCCAAAGCTGATGTTCGACACGCCGAGCGCGCACTTGACGCCCAGGCGTTCCTTGCACAGGGACATGGCGCGCAGGATCTGTTCGGCCTGGCGTTGATTGGTCGAGGCGGTCATGACCAGGCAGTCGATGAGGATGCGGTCCGGTCCGATGCCGTAACGGGCAGCCTCGGTTACGATGCGCTCGGCGATGGCGAAGCGAGCCTCGGCGGTATCGGGGATGCCGTCTTCGTCGAGCGTGAGGCCGACAACGTTGGTGCCGTAGTGGGCGACTAGGGGAAAGATCTCGTCCATGATCTGCTGCTTGCCATTGACCGAGTTGATGATGGGCTTGCCGGCGTAGCGGCGCACGGCGGCCTCGACGGCCGCGGGATCGGTGGAGTCGATCTGTAGCGGCAGCAGCGTGGAGCCTTGGAGCTGCTCGGTCGCCTGTTGAATGATCTTGACCTCGTCGATCTCGGGCAGGCCCACGTTAACGTCCAGGATGTCGGCGCCCTGTTCCTGCTGGCTGATGCCTTGGGATACCACGTAGTCG
>USGN01000278.1 GCA_900554255.1 uncultured Collinsella sp.
GAACGTCTCGACCCTCGAGAAGCCCATGAGCATGCTGTTAAGGGAGCGTGCCATGCGGGCCGGTCCAGCGCCCTCCCAGGCATATGCCGTCAGGGCCGTCTTGACGAGCGCGGACATCGATGCAGCCTCAATGCCTTTGCCAGACACATCGCCCAGAATCATGACGGCGCAGTCGTCGGGAAGACGGATGAGCGTATAGAAATCGCCGCCGACCAACGCTGAGTTCGTGGCCGACAGGTACACCGAATCGGTTGCGATACCCGGAACATCCCCCAGGGAATTTCTCATGCCGATCTGAAGGGTCTGAGCGATATGGCGCTCCTCGCGTTTTTGAGATTCGCCTTCGTAGATCAGTTCAAAGTCATGCGCCAAGTGCACCAAGTAGTCATATTCAAGATCATCAATCGGCTCTTGGCTACCATCACGAAGCAGCAGCGCGCGCGTCGTCGGGCTCTTCGCAACAGAAGCAGGAACAATCGCGTCGTTACTGTGCTTGCCATCACCCTCAGAGCGCGGGCGCCCCGCCTCGATACCGGAGTCGACGTAGAGACCCTGACAAGGCAGACCATGCGCCCTAAGCCAGCCTCCCATAGGCATCGATTCGTCAACGCGAGTTATACGGACGTGTTTAAGGTCCTCGGCACTCGCACCTCCCAAAACAGATGCCTCAAAGCCATCAGGGCCAGCCCCCAGACGTGCCGCTGGCGCCGTCGTGGAAAAGAAAAGCTTCTCGGGATCGTCCGGCAAGGCAACGCGACTGCCGCCTTCAAAATCTATGACGTAGGAATCCAGACTGGCGTCATACTCAACAGGGCAAAAATGGCAGTTAAGCATATTGCAGATCTCGGACGATACCGCCTGGGTAGCCGCGGCGGAATCGTCTAGAAAGGTAAACAACTCATCACGCAAGACATTGAGCGAGCGGCCAAGCTCGGCCGTGCGACGGGAGCGAAGGCTCGATGCCATGCCGACCAGCTGGATAGATAGGTAATCGCAAATGACCTCGAGCACATTAACGTCATAGGCGAGCGGTGCCTGAGGGCGTTTCCAACCAACTTCCAGCACGCCAAGGATCTGCGTACCGTAAAAAACGGGAAGACAGATCTCGCTGCGGTACGGAGGCATATCCTGCATGCGCAACAGGTGCTTAGAACGATTGTCCAGGTCCATAAACATACCGGAGGCGGCCTTATCACCCTTAAGGTCCTGTTGAATCGACAAGCGACAGGCACGCGACTCACGAAGAACATACGTCGGAATGCCAGCGCCATACGGCAAAAACTCAGGCAGGTAGCTGTCGTACAGCTCCTTGGAAACACCGCGAAGTTTAAAACCGCCGCTCTCAGAAAAATAGATAGCAGCACCCGAAGCATCGAGCGTTCCTACAAGCTGGTTCAAAACGGTATCAAGTAGGCTGGGCAGCTCATCGGAGCCCACGGTACTCATAATGACCGAGAGCGTGCCAGAGAGGCGCTTGTTAGCCACTCTAAGCTCCGAAAGAGCACGCTTGAGCTGACGGTCGTGCGAATACTGTTCTTCGATGCTATGGAGCGCCACCAGGACACGTGGCGCGCGGCGCCCAAAGATGCGTGGAGGCGTTACGGAGCCCGCACGAACCAAGACGGGGATAAAGGAGCCGTCACTCAGCTTGAGCATCAGTTCGTTCTCGGAGCCATCAGTTTCAAATGGCAGACGATGTTCCGTCGCACGTTCAAAAGCGGACGAGTACAGGACGTCTTTAACATCTCCACCAATGACGTCGGCGCGTTCCTCGCACATCAAACCAAGTAAGCGATTATTCACATGCAGAATGGTTCCGTCGAGCTCGCAGATGATGACAGCATCGCTCGTGATCTCGACTAGTTGGGCAACGTCTGCCCACTCGTTGTGTTCAAGCGTTTCCATCGTGGACCCCGCCGTCTATCGGTAACAAAAAAGCCTCCGAAGAGGCTTCTCAAATGCGATGGTGTCGGAGGCGGGACTTGAACCCGCATGACCAAAAAGCGGTCACTAGCACCTCAAGCTAGCGCGTCTGCCAATTCCGCCACTCCGACATGCTATGTTGTTGATTCACGGTTCGTTTTGTTGGACCCGCGCGTTCAACGAGGAAGATAATAACCTATGATTCGAGAACTGTGCAAGCACTTTTTTCAAAAAAGTTTACGAATTTGTAAATGCTCAGGTAGATCCGTGTGTCCGGCCCCGAATCGGTGTTGCCTCCCGGCGCGTCCTCGGGCATGAGCGATATTTTGCTACGCACTTCGTGCTGCAAAATATCGCTCCCCCTGCGGAATGCGCCGG
>USGN01000279.1 GCA_900554255.1 uncultured Collinsella sp.
CGGTAGGACTGATTCCGTCTGTCTCGTTCTATAACATCTAGAGGTTTAATTCGGGTCTTACTGTTTCAGATTGAGATGATTCGGCAGAACGTTTCGATTTGTCTTGTTCTGTAACAGGTGGAGACGTTTTAGCCGAGTAGTTGTTACAGAACGAGACAATTCGACGGGAACCCTCATATCCGGTCTGTCGACATAAAAAGCCGGGGCCACGTTTCCGCGACCCCGCATCAAGAGGATGGGTGTAGACAATGGGTTAGTCCAGGTGCCAGATCTCGTCGTTGTACTGAGCGATCGTGCGGTCGGACGAGAAGGTGCCGGCGTTGGCGATGTTGATCAGCGCCTTGCGCATCCAGGCGTCCTGGTCCTCGTAGTCTGCCAGCATGCGCTCCTTGGTCTGGATGTACTCCTCAATATCGAGCAGGGCCATAAACCAGTCCTTGCCCTTAATGTCGTCGTGCAGGCGCTGCAGGCGCTCGGCGTTGCCGGTCGCCATAAAGGCCGGGTTGGTGATGAAGTCCACCAGCAGCTTGATGCCGGGCTTGCGGTAGAGCGCGCCGGCGTCATAGGTGCCGTCGGCGTAGAGCTGCTCGACCTGCTTGGACGAGGCGCCAAAGGTGTAGATGTTCTCGTCGCCCACGAGCTCGGCAATCTCCACGTTGGCACCGTCGAGCGTACACAGGGTCAGGGCACCGTTGAGCATGAACTTCATGTTGGAGGTGCCGCTCGCCTCCTTGGAGGCCAGGCTGATCTGCTCGGAGATGTCAGCGGCGGGGATCACGCGCTCGGCGGCGGTGACGTTGTAGTTCTCGATCATGACAACCTGCAGGTAAGGGGCCACGTCGGGATCGTTTGCAATCCACTGCGACAGCGTCAGGATCAGGTGGATGATGTCCTGGGCGATGGTGTAGGCAGGTGCCGCCTTGCCGCCAAAGATGATGGTGACGGGGTGATTGGGCTTGTTGCCGTTCTTGATGTCGAGATACTTCCAGATGATGTAGAGCGCGAGCATCTGCTGGCGCTTGTACTCGTGGATACGCTTGACTTGGACGTCGATGATAGCGTTGGAGGGGATCGTCACACCCTGCTCGAGCGCCATGAACTGGCGCATGATGGTCTTGGCCTCGGCCTTGGTGGCGGCCAGGCGCTCAAGAATGCTCTTATCGTCGGCGAAGTCGGCGAGCTTGCTCAGGTCACCGGTGCTGCGCCAATCGGTACCGATCACGTCGTCGAGCAGGCTGGCAAGCGCGGGGTTGGTGCCATGGATCCAACGGCGGAAGGTGATGCCGTTGGTCTTGTTGGAGAACTTCTCGGGGTAGATCTCGTAGAACGGATGAAGCTCGGTATCCTCCAGGATCTTGGTGTGCAGCGCGGCGACGCCGTTGATGGAGAAGCCAAAGTGGATGTCCATGTGGGCCATGTGGACGGTGTCGTATTCGTCGATGATGGCGACGCGTGGGTCGTCGTGCTCGGCCTTGGCGATCTCATCGAGCTTGACGATAATGTCGGCGATGGCAGGGGAGACCTTCTGCAGGCTGGTGAGCGGCCACTTCTCGAGCGCTTCGGCAAGAATCGTGTGGTTGGTGTAGGCGACCATGGAACGTACGATGGAAACGGCCTCGTCAAACTCAATGCCGTGCTCGGTGGTGAGCAGGCGAATGAGCTCGGGAATGACCATGGTGGGGTGCGTGTCGTTGATCTGGACCACGGCGTAGTCGGCCAAGTCGTGCAGATTGCTGCCGCGCTCGATGGCCTCGTCGATCAGGAGCTGGGCGGCGTTGCTCACCATGAAGTACTCCTGGTAGATGCGAAGCAGGCGGCCCTGCTCGTCGGAGTCATCCGGATAGAGGAACAACGTGAGGTTCTTGGCGATCTGGGTCTTGTCGAAGTCGATGGAGCTGCCGGGGACCATGCTGTCGTCGACACTTGCCAGGTCAAACAGGCGCAGGCGGTTCTTGGTGGGCTGACCGTAACCGGGCACATCGATGTTGACGAGCTTGGAGGTGACGGCAAAATCGCCGAACTCGACGGTGTAGGAGCGGTCATCATCGATCAGAATGTCCTGCTCGTCGAGCCACTCGTCGGGGACGGCCTTCTGCTGGTTGGCGACAAAGCGCTGGCGGAACAGGCCGTAGTGGTAGTTGAGACCAACGCCGTCACCGGTGAGACCCAGCGTGGCGATGGAGTCCAGGAAGCACGCGGCCAAACGGCCCAGGCCGCCATTGCCCAGCGACGGCTCGACCTCAAACTCCTCGATCTTGTTGAGGTCGTGGCCCGCGGCGGTGAGCTGCTC
>USGN01000280.1 GCA_900554255.1 uncultured Collinsella sp.
GCTGCGCTTAACGTGGATGTTCGTACGGCGGCTCTTAAGCCACACGAGCGCGAGGGCAACGCTGGCCGTCTGCGCGGTCACCGTGCCGAGCGCCGCGCCCACGGGGCCGAGCCCCATGTGCCCGATAAACAGAAAATCGAGCGCGATGTTGATGATGCATGCCACGCCAATCACGTACATGGGCGAGCGCGAATCGCCCAGCCCGCGAAAGATGGCCGAAAGAATGTTGTACGCGGCGATAAAGGGAATGCCCATAAAGCAGATACGCAGGTAGGCGGCGGTGCCTTCGACTGCCTCGGCCGGCGTGCCAATGAGCGCCACGATTTGCGGGCACAGCGCAAGCAGGACAGCGGCCAGTACCACTGAGACACCCATAAAGAGCGTGATGGTGTTGCCGATGGCGGTCTCGGCGCGGTCAAACCGGCGCGAGCCCACGGCGTGGCCAACGATAACCGTCGTTCCCATGGCCAGACCCACGAGCGTCACGGTAATGATATAGAGCGTCTGCGCGCCATTGCCCACGGCGGTGATGCCGGCAGCGCCGCTGAACTGCCCCATCATGTACAGGTCGGCCATGCCGTAGAGCATCTGCAAAAAGTACGAGAGCATATAGGGCAGGGCAAAGACAGCGATGGTCTTAAGGACATTGCCGCGTGTGAGGTCGTGTTCCATGGGCGGGGCTTTCTGGCTGGGTTTGTTTACGTACCAGTGTAGTGAAAACCCTACAACGATTGTAGAGTCAAGGTTTGTGATGACGCCGGAGCGAAAAAGTCTCGCGCACCATTATTCCGAGTGAATATGGACACACATCACGAGAACTCGCCGCCGGCGCTAACCTTGCAGAAAACGATTTCGGAATACTTGACACCATTATTCGGCGCGCAATAATACGTGCGTTTGCGAACAACGTTTGATGGGGGTTGAACCTGCGTGCGCAATCTCAAAATACTGTTTTCCTATCTAGGGGCATACCGTCGCGATGCCATCCTCGGCGTGTTCTTTGTGTCGGTCGAGACGGTGCTCGAGCTGTTTATCCCGGTCATCATGGCCAACATCATCGATGTGGGCGTGCCTGCGGGTGATATCAACTACATGCTGCTGCAGGGCGCGTACATGTTGGTGTGCGCTGCGCTTTCGCTGGTACTGGGCTTGGGTTATGCACACACGTCCGCCCGCGTTGCCTCGGGCCTAGGCGCTAACCTGCGCGAGGCTGAGTACAAAAAGATTCAGACGCTCGCTTTTGGTAACCTGGACAACTACGACGCCAGCTCGCTCGTCACCCGCATGACCACGGACATCACCGTTATCCAAAATGCTGTGGGCAACGGCTTTCGCCCTATGGTGCGCGGCCCGGTGACGCTTATCGTCGGCCTTATCTACGCGCTGATGCTGTCGCGCCCGCTCGCCACCGTCTTTGCGATCATCTTGCCCGTGCTGGCAATCGTACTGGGCGCCATCACCTATCGCGTCAGTCCGCTCTACCGCCAACTCCAGACCTCGATGGACCACCTCAACGGCGTGGTACAGGAGGACCTCACCGCCGTGCGTGCCGTCAAGGCCTACGTTCGTACCGAGCACGAGGAGGCCAAGTTCGACACCGTCAATACCGAGCTCGCCGGCACGGCGACGAAGACCTTTGGCAACGCGGTGCTCAACCTGCCGGTGTTTCAGCTGTCGATGTACGTGGCTGCGCTCTCCATCCTGTGGATTGGCGGCCGCATGATTCTCGCCGGCAAGCTGGGCGTGGGCTCGCTCACGGGCTTTATGAGCTACGTGCTGCTGATCATGAACTCGCTTATGATGATTTCCAATGTGTTTTTGCTGCTCACGCGCGCTCTCACGAGTGTGGGCCGTATCGCCGAGGTGCTCGATGAGGAGCCCTTTATCGCCAACCCCGCGGGAGACCTCGCGATTGCGGCGCCAGCGGACGGCAGTATCGAGTTTCGCGACGTTTCCTTTAAATACCGCGCGGATGCAGCCGAGGATGTGCTCGAGCATATCGACCTTCGCATCGAGAGCGGCTCGACGGTGGGCATCCTCGGCGGCACGGGATCGGGCAAGAGCTCGCTTGTGCAGCTGATTGCGCGCCTGTACGACGCTACCGAGGGCGCCGTGCTTGTGGGCGGACGTGACGTGCGTGACTACGACCTCGCGACCCTACGCGACGCCGTGGGCATTGTGCTGCAAAAGAACGTGCTGTTTACGGGTACCGTGCGCGAGAACCTGCAGTGGGGCAATCCGCAGGCGTCGGACGATGAACTCCTCGCGGCTTGCCGCGCGGCGTGCG
>USGN01000281.1 GCA_900554255.1 uncultured Collinsella sp.
CCCGACCACTGATAACCTTTTGAACGACTCTGCTTGCAGCCGGAGTGAAAAAGGTATTAGTGGTCGGGCCCGCGACCGGTGGGATGCGTACCCCCAATTAACTGTTCTTCATGACAATCGAATCCACAACATCGGCCACATTCTCGCAGCAGTCGGCGCAGTACTCCAAGAAGGCGTACACGTCACGCCAAGCGATGACCTCAAGCGGATCCTTGCCATTGACGTGCAGGTTGCGCATGGCGTTGATGTAGAGCTCGTCGGCCTCGGACTCGATCGTGTTGATCTGGATGACGAGTTCGCGCAGGGTCTTGGACTTGCGGTAATTGGGCAGCTCGACCATCAGGTCCTTCATGGCGCGGCAGGCGTCGGTCACCTTGTGGGCGATGACAATGGCATCGGGGTGGATGCTCTGGATGTTGGTGAAGTAGACGCGCTGCACGACGCCCTCGATACGGTCGAGCACGGTGTCGAGCGAGCAGCTCATCAGGTCCAGGTCCTCGCGCTCAAGCGGGGTGATAAAGGCCGTGAGCAGGGCGTCCTCAAGCTCATGGTGCTTCTTGTCGGCCGCATGCTCAATCGCGTGCATCTTGTCGAGCATATCGTGAATCTTCGCGGAATCGAAGTTCTCGAAAATCTTGATGAGCAGTTCGGCAGCCTGGACGGCAAGATCGGCACAGGCGACGTAGTTGTCAAAGTAGAACGAATCGGGTTTCTTTGCCATGAGTGGGTCCTTTCGAGGCGAAGACGGGTGGGCGAAGTATAACGGTCCGGATGGACGCTCGGTTTGACTAGATGAACATCATGAACAGCTTGGCCATGACAAAGCTGATGAGTCCGCAGGCGGGGAAGGTGAAGAACCAGGTGAACATCATGTCCTTGACCACGCCAAAGTTGATGGCCGAAAGGCGCTTGACGGCGCCGACGCCCATGATGGCGCAGGTCTTGATGTGGGTGGAGGACACGGGGATACCGGTAAGGGTGGCAAGCAGCAGATTCGCGGCGCCCGCGAGGTCGGCGGAGAAGCCCTGATACTTCTCGAGCTTGACCATGCTCTGGCCGACGGACTTGATGATGCGCTCGCCGCCCACGCTGGTGCCGATACCCATGGTGGCCGAGCACAGCAGCATAATCCAGATGGGAATGCCGGCATCGCCGACGCTCGTCTGGCCGTTGGCGAAGGCGACACCTAAAAAGAGCACGCCGATGAACTTCTGTCCATCCTGCGCGCCGTGCATAAAGCTCATGGCCGCAGCGCTCGCGATCTGAGCGTATTTAAAGAAGACATTGGCACGTCGCCTATTGGCGGCGGCAAACAGAATCGAGACGAGTTTGCACAGGATCCAGCCCATGACAAAGCCCAGGCCGATGGAGAGCGCCAGGCCGTAGATGACCTTCATCCACTCGTGGACGTTGACGCTGTTCGCGCCGCCGAGGGCGATAGCGGCACCGGTCAGGCCGGCGATAAGGCTGTGGCTTTGCGAGGTGGGGATGCCAAAACGCGACGCTGTGGCGCCGTAGACGACGATGGAGAACAGCGCCGCGCATAGGCAGGCGAGCGCCATGGTGCTGTTTCCGCCAAAGTCGACGATATGTGAGATGGTGTTGGCGACGCTCGCGTTAAAGTGCGTCATGATGAGCACGCCGAGGAAGTTGAATGCGGCGCTCATGAGAATGGCGGCGCGGGCGGGCATGCAACGCGTAGTGACGCAGGTCGCGATGGCGTTGGGCGCGTCGGTCCATCCGTTGACGAAGATGGCGCCGAGCGCGAGGATCACGGTGACGGCAAGGACTGGGTTCGACACAATTTGGCCGAGGAAGGTTGAGAACGTTACGTCCATATATGGGCTTTCTCGAAGTTTGCAGACACGTTACAAAAACATGATAAATCGTATCACCTCCTGTGGGTTTCTTTACCGAGTTCTGATGGGAGAAGTGAATTTTTTGGCACTAAAATTGAATATTAGCCCTGTTGACCGCGGGTGTTCTTTTTGCTAACACGCCATGCGGACACGTGCGATTACTACGACACTCCAAAACCACAGTCTGTTCGCTTTACAATATGCAAACATGCGTTCGATAATAGGAGGCATGGAATATCGACAGACAGATGGCAAAACTCGGCGCGTGCACAAGCAGTATGTGGACGTCGTGGCTCGCATCCTCGCGGGCGGACAGGTCGTGCCGGTCACCGTCTGCTGGGTCGACGGTCGCTGCTTTACGATTGACGAAATTATCTCGACCACCGGGTTTGGCCTGA
>USGN01000282.1 GCA_900554255.1 uncultured Collinsella sp.
GGCGACATCGGCATCGCCACGAACAAGCCTGCCCTCGGCGTCCAGCGAAGCGTTGGCCTCAAACCCCTGCTCGCCAAACGTAAAGTCCGACAGCGAGATGAGCTCGTAGTCGCCCGGCTTGGAGTTGTCGAACACCAAACGGTCGCTATCGAGCTGCGGCATGTCCAGACTGTCGGTCGGCAGGATGCGGCGAAGCACGTCGTAGGTCAGATCGGTCTCGACATCGAAGGTCGGCGCCGTCACCTTGCCGCGGCTCACGCCGGCATCCATCGCCAGAATGACCAACTCGCGCGCTCGCGTCATGGCGACATAGAGCAGACGAGCCCGCTCCTCGAGCGAAAGCTGCAGGTCGTCGTTACGCAGGCGGGCAAATGCCTCGGCGGGAGAACCCGTCGCGCAGACGTCCTCCATGAGCTCTGGCGGCAGCCACAGCGACGTGCCCTTGCCCTTAAACGCGTGTTCAAACTGCTTTTTGACGTCATCGCCCTTCACGAAGGTCCCGTCGGCAAGCTTAACGCCATCGAAGCGCGCCGGCAGCGCCACGACTTGCGCCCCACCGTCGACGCGACCCATCTGTGCCGCACCCGAGGACTTGCGCACGCCAAAACACTCGGCAACCGCTACGACCGGATACTCCAGACCCTTGGACGCATGCACGGTCATGATGCGCACCGCGCCGTCGCCCTCCTCGTTGAGGGCGCCCGGGGCCTCCTTGCCCGACAAGAAGCGGTCGAAGGCCAGCGCGATGGAACGCGGCGAGTTGCCGAACTCGGCCTCCTCCTCGGCCACGGCGTCGAGCGCCTTGAGCACGTTGGCGGCGATGGCCTTGCCCTCGGGGCCGCGCTGCGCCAGGCGCACGAACCAGCCGGAGGCATTGACCGCGTCGCGCGCGATGGCGGCGAACGAATCACGCCCCACGCGACGCAGTGCGTAGCGCAGCACCTCGCGGGCACGCGTCACAAGCGGCAAGCCCTGCAAGCCCGGCACATCGGAATCGCTCATGATGCCCATGTCGATATTCCGGCGCGAGGTCTCCCCCGTCTCGCCATCGAGCTTGGTCGCCAGCGCCAGGAACTCCTGGGCGCCGAGCGCAAACATCGGCGAGGCGAGCAGCGGCATAAGGCCCTGCGCCGTATCGGCCGGATTGGCGAGCGCGCAGACCAGGGCACGCACCGTCTGCACCTCGGCTGCCTGGGCAAAGACCGAGCCGCCTGCGATGACGCAGTCGAGCCCCTGATCGCGGAAGGCCTGGGCGTAGACATCGGCGTTGGTCATGCGGCCCAGCAGCAGTACCATGCCGCCCTGGGGCTGGCCGGCATCGGCAAGCGCGCGGAAGCGCTCGGCGATCGCGCGGGCCTTGGCCTGTGTGCGCTCCTGCATACTGCCGCCGGCAACAAAGAGGGCCTGGCGGCGCGAGGCGTCCGCCACCAGCGTGTCCTTGCGGCCGTCGCTCGCCTCAAGATCCAAAAAGCTCTGCATCAGGCCGCCGTCATCGCCGTCGAAGACGCGTGCCACGTAACGCAGCACCTCGTCGTGGCTGCGGAAGTTGCGCACGAGCTTGACGAGCTCGCCGGCGGGGGCGTCGGTCACGGCAGTCGCCTCGGGCGCGGCAGACGAGCCCACCTTGCGCTCCTGGCGACGGAACACCTCGACCTCGGCGCCGCGGAAGCGATAGATCGACTGCTGTGCATCGCCCACGGTGCACAGCGCGCGCTCCCCCGCACCCGTCAGGTAGCGGATCAGATCGACCTGCATCTGGTCGGTATCCTGGAACTCGTCGATCATGACCATCTTAAAGCGGCCCTCGTACGCAGCACGGATGGCAGGGTAATCGCGCAGGGCCTCGTAGGCCATACGCAGCAGGTCGTTATTATCGAGGGCGGACTGGGCAGCCTTCAGCGCGCGATACTCAGCCTCCACGGAACGGGCCAGGCCCACCAGCGCATCGAGCGCCGGGCCACCGCAGGCAAGCACGATATTGATAAACGCATCGGCGGCCTTGGCCTTGAGCAGCTCGACCTGCTCCTTAGGGAATGCCTTGCTCGCGCGCGGCATGGTGCACGACATCATGAGTCGCGCTGCATCGGCCATGGTCTTGCCGCTCGCCTCGAACGCATCGATGGCGTCGAGTGCAACCTGCGCCTTCTCGGTCGCCGCCTTGCTTGCACCCAACGCCGATCGATAGGCATCGGCGAGTGCCGAGGTATCGGCCTGCCCGCGCGCCACGCACACGTCGTCCATACCGCCCGGCAA
>USGN01000283.1 GCA_900554255.1 uncultured Collinsella sp.
GGGGAGGGCTTGCTGCGTCAGCAGGTGGCTCAGTTGGCCGAAAAGCTCCGCCGCGAGGGCCTGATGGACGAAGCGCGCAAGCGCCGCATTCCGGTGTTTTGCTCGCGTGTGGCGGTCGTCACCTCGCTTTCGGGTGCCGTAATCGACGACGTCAAGCGTACCTTGCGCCGTCGCAACCCGCTCGTCGAGCTCGTCTGCGTGGGCGCAAAGGTCCAAGGCGAGGGTGCGCCGGAAGAGCTTATTGAAGGCTTGCGCCGCGCCGCTGCCATTACGCCGGCGCCCGATTGCATCTTGCTGGTGCGCGGCGGCGGTTCCTTCGAGGACCTCATGACCTTTAACGACGAGGAGCTTGCCCGTGCGGTGGCAGCCTGTCCCGTGCCCGTGGTGACGGGCATTGGACATGAGCCCGATACCTCGATCTGCGACATGGTGAGCGACCGTCGCGCCTCCACGCCCACGGCGGCGGCCGAATCGGTGGCGCCGGCTATGACGGAGTTGGCCGACGTGCTCGAGACGCGCCATCAGCGTCTGGGCGCCGCGATGGGATCGATGATTGGGTCGAATCAGGTCGATTTGGAGATGCTCGATCAGCGCGGTCGCCGTGCCTGGGATGCCTATACGGCTCGCTTGGGCGATGCCCTCGATGCCGCCGCATGCCGCCCGTGCCTCAACGATCCAACGTTTATGGTCGAGCGTCGCGAGTCTGAGCTTGCGCTGACTGCCGATCGACTGTCGGGCGCCATAACGCGTTCGGTTGGGGCCTTCCGCTCCAACTTCGAGCGTCTGCCCGAGCGTTTGATCGCAAGCACCTCAGGGCTCGATGGCAAGCGCCATGCGCTCACGCTTGCGAGTTCCCGTCTGGAGCATCAGGGACGTACGATGCTCAGCAAACCCGCGTCCGACCTGGGCCGAGCTGCCGCGTCGCTCGATGCCCTGTCGCCGCTCAAGGTGCTTGCCCGCGGTTACTCCATCGCGTACAGCGATGATGGCGTGGCTACGAGCGCCAAGACCTTTAAGCCGGGCGACGCCATCCGCGTGCGCATGGCGGACGGCAACGTGGCGGCAACGGTCGATACGGTCGAGTAAGCCGCGTTTCATAGCGATAAACCTTTAGGAAAGGAAACAGATATGGCAGAGAAGACCCCGGTCGAGCAGCTTACGTACAAGCAGGCCTCGCAGGAGCTGGAGCTCATCATCCGCAGCCTGGAGTCGGGCGATATGGAGCTCGAGGAGTCGCTCGAGAGCTATACCCGCGGCGTCGAGCTCCTCAAGAGCCTGCGCACCCGCCTGTCCGATGCCGAGCAGAAGGTCTCGGTGCTCCTTAAGGACGTCGACGGCAACGACGTGCTCGCCGACGGCGAAGCCGCCAACACCGACGACAACCTCTCGTTCTAACCATCCCGGCCAAATATAATTACCTTGGTCTGTGAGAAAGGAACCAACCATGTGTGATTGCATCTTCTGCAAAATTGCCAACCACGAGATCCCCTCGACCGTTGTCTATGAGGACGATCAGGTCATCGCGTTCGACGACCTCAATCCTCAGGCGCCGGTCCACACGCTCGTGATCCCCAAGAAGCACTACAGTGACATCGCCGACAACGTGCCGGCCGAGACCATGGGCGCCATGGCTCACGCCATCCAGGAGGTCGCCAAGGCCAAGGGCCTGGAGGACGGTTTCCGCGTCATCTCCAACAAGGGCGTCAACGCCGGTCAGACCGTCATGCACTTCCACATGCACGTCCTCGGCGGCAAAAACCTGGGCGAGAACCTCATCTGAGGGCGCGTAGCCCGTCGACTTGGCTGCCTTTGGAGTAACCTATGCAGCTTTCTCAACTCGAATACCTTCAAGCGGTAGCGAACCATGGCGGCGTGCGCAAAGCAGCTCGCGCGGTTCATGTGAGTCCGCAGGCCGTTTCGTCGGCAATCAAAAAGTTGGAATCTGAGTATCAGATTGTTTTGCTCGACCGATCGGCGGGGGAGGCTGTTTTGTCTCCGGCGGGCAGAGAATTTGCGCGTCGTGCACGCGTGATCCTGGCACAAGTCGACGATCTCAAAAAGTACGCTCAATCGGGGAACGGCGGCGTTTCGCCCGACGGCCACTTCCGTCTTTACGCCCCCTGCCTTCATTGAACTGCACCCCAAAACCTGGACGGCTTAAATAAGAACTACGCCGCAAGGGACTGTCTCCGGAACTCCTCCGGGGTCAGTCCCTTCAGTTTAACCTGGCGCCTCCTCGTGT
>USGN01000284.1 GCA_900554255.1 uncultured Collinsella sp.
GTTGCCGGTGAGAGAGGAGAGCCCCCGACAAGGTATGAGGAGGCCCGACTCGGACCGTGCTTCCTCGCGGCGCAGCACACCGCGTTCCGGTCGCGGCGGGCAGTCGTTTAGCGAACGCTATATTGCCGGCGTTCCCGCCCGTATCATGCGCCCCCGTTTGATATTCATGGCCTGCTTGTTTACCTTGGTATGCTTTGGCCTGCTGATGGTGTACTCGGCGTCTTCGGTCGAGGCGCTGCACGAGAATGGCTCGGCGACGTTTTTTCTGGGTCGACAGGCCGCGTTTGCCGTGGTCGGTGTTCTGGCGCTGATTGCCATCGTGCGCGTTTTGCCGGACAGCTGGTTTGGGGAGGATGTGCTCAGGATCTTCCTCATAGGCATGATAGGGCTACTGTTTCTGGTGTTCTTGGTGGGCAGCGGCAGCCGTGGCGCCACGCGCTGGCTTAACATCGCCGGTATTCAGTTCCAGCCTTCCGAGTTTTTAAAGCCATTTGCCATTGCGTATTCGGCCATCATGCTTGATCGCTTCTTTTCGCCCGGTGGCAACATCAACGAATTCCTTCGCAAGATGGGCATCTACCTGGGCATTTCGCTCTTTCTGATCTTTATCCAGCCCGATTTCGGTACTGTCCTGATCATCCTGTTGACCCTCATGTGCATGGCGTTGTTTGCGGGTCTCGACCCCAGATTTATCATCGGCGTGCTAATCTTCGGCATTCTCGTGATCGTGATTGCGCTTGTCGCAGAGCCGTACCGTATGGTGCGTATTCAGGTTGCCTTGAACCCTTGGGCCGACGAGTATGGTGACGGCTATCAGGCCACGCTTGCCATCATGGCCTTTGCCTCGGGCGGTCTGTTCGGCCGTGGCATCGGCAACTCAACCATGAAGTACTCGTATCTGCCCGAGGCGCACAATGACTACATCCTGGCCATCATTGGCGAGGAAGTCGGTTTTGTCGGAACCGTGCTGTTCTTCTTGGTGTTTGCGATGCTGATCTACTCGGCGTTTCGCATTGCCGAGCAGGCGACCGATCGCCGGGGCGCGCTTATGGCGTCTGGCTCCGCGGTCATTCTCGCAGTGCAGTTTTTGATTAACGCGCTGGGCATCCTCAACGTGTTTCCCATGACGGGCAAACCGTTGCCGTTTATTAGCTACGGCGGTTCGTCGATTATTGTGTCGCTTATGCTCGCCGGTCTGATCCTGCGCGTTTCGTATGAGAGCGCCCGTCGCGATGAGTACGACCGTCGTCGCGAGAGCTTTGCCGTTATGGATGAGAGTACCGCCGGCGTGCCCCATGTGCGCGGTGAGCGATCTTCGCGTAACGGCTTTACCGTCCTGGATGGCTCTGCGACCGAGCCGGCAGCCCGCCCGCGTCAGCGAACGGCGCCGCAAGGTCGTCCTCAGCGCCCCAGCCCTCGCAACGCGGGCGGCGGATATAATCGAATCGATTTGAATTCGGACCCGTCGGCGCGTTTGCGCACCGATGACCAGGGGCCGCGTGTACGAAGGGATTACCATGACCGATAAGATGACCGTTGCTATTGCAGCCGGCGGCACGGCCGGGCACATCAACCCCGCGCTCGCCTTGGCCGAAGAGCTGCGTGACCGTGGCCACCACGTTGTGTTCGTGGGCCAGTCGCGCAAGCTCGAGGGTCGTCTGGTTCCCGAGGCCGGATTCGATTTTGTGCCCATCACGGTCACGGGCTTCGATCGCTCCCGTCCCTGGACGGCGCTGACCTCGCTGTGGCGCGTCAACAAGGCGAAGCGTGCGCTTGCCCGTCACTTCTCGAAGGTCGGTAAGCCCGATGCCGCTATCGGCTTTGGTGCTTACGTTGAGGTCCCGCTGCTGGGTTGGTGCAAGGACGCCGGCGTTCCGTATCTGCTGCACGAGCAGAACTCTGTTCCGGGTCTGGCCAATAAGATGATGAACTCACATGCCGCCCGCGTGTGCATTTCGGTACCTGCGGCCCGCGCGGTCTTTGAGCGCGAGGGCGACCCCGACCATGTGCTCATGACGGGCAATCCTGTGCGTCGTTCGGTGATCGAGGGCGATCGCGCTCGCGGTCGCAAGACGCTCGGTGTGCCCGAGGACGCGACGCTTCTGCTCGTCTTTGGTGGTTCGCTCGGTGCCCAGCATCTCAACGAGCGCGTTGCCTCGCTCAAGAGTGAGCTGCTGACCCGCGAGAATCTCTACATTTTGCATTCGACGGGTGCCGACGGCTTTGAGGAGACCGA
>USGN01000285.1 GCA_900554255.1 uncultured Collinsella sp.
CGGTCTTTCATGCAGCAGGGGCTCTCAATGTTTTTATGTCCTGCTCATATCGTCTGTGCATAGGGACTGAGCTGGTCTGCACCACCACAAAGGTGTCTGGTCCCTTTGTGGTGGTTGGCGGCTAAGCGGTGGGGAGTCCTGGCGTGTTAGCCGGCTGCTGCGGCTTGACGCGGGCGTTGCGCCAGATGATTTGGATGATGTAACCGAGCATAAAGACAAAGGCCACGCCGCTGATGAAGTCACCTACGAGGGGAAGCCCCGTGAGGGCGCCTGCGATTACGCCGCCCACGGCTGCCATGGCGTAGCGGTTTTGGTTGTGTCCAACCATGCGGGCGATCGCGCACCCCGCAAAGGCACTCGACATCAACGCGATGCCGATAACGCCGCACAAGAGGGTTCCGGCAAGCGACAGACCAGCGATAGAGATAATCAGCAGTAGGACGGCGGGGACGATAGCAATCGTGCCCAGAAGACCGCTCACCCACAGGGGCATGGAGCGCTGGTGGAGCATGCCGGCGGCGCTGGCGGTCGCGCGCGGAAAGATGAGCTCGAGCAGCAGAGCGACAAAGCAGGTCGAGAGTGCCGCGGCGACGATACCGCCGATGACATCGTTAACGGTGGAAGTATCCTCGTTCTCGGTGCGGTCGATCTTGAGCGCACCGACCTCGGCTCCCGCGGCGCGCTCGGGGTCCTCGGAGACGTGCGCGTTCACGGTGCCGGTGATGTGGGCGTTCTTGCCCAGGATGAGCTTGTCGGCCCAAACCTCGACATCGCCCTTGACGGTGCCATCGATGGTCACCGTGTCGCCCGCAAGCGCTGCCGACTTGGTGGAGCCTCGCAGGGCAACCGTCTCGCCTATCGCGTAGAAACAGTTGGCGGTGCTGTCGGAATTGAGCACGACATGCTGGCCAGCGACGGTCACGCTGCCATCAACCGTGGTCTTGGCAATGTCGATGGTGCGTGCCGCCAGACGGACGGCGCCGCCCACTGTGCAGTCACGGATCGAGAGGGTATCGCCCGCGGCGATGATATCGCGGCCGATGGACACATCATCCAAGTTGAGGGCCTGACCTGCCCAGTACAGGTCACCTTCGACGCCGGACGGATTGGCGTCATTGTCGGTCGCAAGTACGTTTCCTGCGGTGTCCGTGCCGGCGAACGACGCCGTGGGAAGCACGGTGATCGCCAGCGCGATGAGCGCGAATAGGATGGTGATGCGGCCCCATGCTTTACGGCGCTGGGTCAACGGGAGTTGATTGCAGGGCATAGTGAATCCTTCGTTAGATACTCGGCATATACCTAACAGGGTACCCAACGCGTGGGCGCTCTAAAAGAACCTCTCGGTTGCATTTCGGGGACGAGCCCGCGCCACCTACTTTTTGCGATGCAAAAAACGTGCGATGTCTTCCTCGGTGGGGCTTTTGATATCAAAGCGCAGCGAGAGCCAGCGCAGACCCATGGTCACCGCGACGCATACGACCAGCGCGGCGACATTGCTCATGATGCCGCTCATAACGAGACACACATAGCTTGTCGATCCGGCGATGGCGGCGATGGCATAAAAGTTAGTACGTTGGAAAATGCCTGGGACCACGCCCATAAAGCCGTCGCGCAACATGCCGCCACCCACCGCGGTGAAAAAGCCCATCATGATGCATACGGCCGGCGCAAAGCCATAAACCAGTGCTTTGTCCGCTCCGGTGGCGGCGTAGATGCCGACCGAGATGATGTCGAGCAATGGGATGAGTTTCTCGGGTTTATCGACGATTGCCGGGAAGATGTAGATGATGGCCGCCGTGGCAATGGAAAGTGGGAGTGCCATCGGCTGGTTGAGGATGTAGACGTTGCCCACCTGCAGCGTCATGTCGCGTAAAAGACCGCCGCCCAGGCCACAGACCACGGCGAGTGCGACCGCGCCCACCAGGTCAAGCTTGTGTTCGCGCGCAACCAGCACGCCCGAGATCGATGCAGCGACAACAGCGAACATCTCGAGCCAAAAGGGGATAGCGACCATGGCATCCGAGGCATGTGAGGTAACGGTTATAGCGGCGACGACGGGCAAGATGGAATCCTTCTGATTGCGAGTTTAGACAATGCCCGTACATAGTACATGGTTGACGGCCATCGCGTCCTCATTCCTCGGCAAACGGTTGGGACTGGATGCGGGCGTAGGCGCCAAACGTGTACGTCAGCCTCCAAAGATGTCGAAAAATGTCGTTTTT
>USGN01000286.1 GCA_900554255.1 uncultured Collinsella sp.
ACCGCAACCCGACATTATCGAGCATTTTGGCAACGCAGATGCCGTGCCGCAGCCGTCGGAGCGGTGCTTAAGCCGTAAGGCGGGAATTGTGCGGTGTTGCCATAAAATAAAAATACACCCCTGGGAATCATGACAGATTCCCAGGGGTGTGCCTATCAGAGATTATTCCACATTCAAAATCGTTCCGCCGCCGATTACGCTTTCGCCGTTGTACAGTACAACGGCCTGGCCGGGGGCGATGGCTCGCTGCGGCTCGTCAAAAGTCAGCAGCATTTGCCCGTCTTCGCCGCGCGTAAGGGTTGCTGCCTGGTCTTTCTGACGGTAGCGGTACTTGGCGCCCACGCGAATGCCGCCGGCATCGAGTTCTGCCTCCATGCGGTCGGCAGGGGCGCTCCAGATCCAGTCGTCGGCCGTGAGTGCTGTGGCCGTTAGGTCCTCGGCCTCGCCCAGATGCACGGTGTTGTTGGCGGCGTCGACGCCCGTCACATACACGGGATGCGCCATCGCGACGCCCAAGCCCTTGCGCTGGCCGATGGTATAGCGCAACGCACCGTTATGGCGTCCGACCACGCTGCCGTCGCGCCACACAATGTCGCCCGGTGCAGCGGGATGTCCGCAGCGGCGCTCGATATAGCCCGCGTAGTCACCGTCTGGAATAAAGCAGATGTCCTCGCTTTCGGCCTTCTGGGCGTTGGTAAAGCCTTGCTCGGCGGCTATGCGGCGCACGTCGCGCTCTTTGTCTAGGCCTGCCAGCGGAAAGATCGTGTGCGCCAGGCGCTCCTGCGTAAGCGAATATAAAAAGTAGCTCTGGTCCTTTTTGGGATCTTCGCCGCGATGCAGCTGCCAGGTGCCGTCTACTGTCTGGCTTGTTTTGGCGTAATGACCCGTTGCGATGTAGTCGCAGCCCATGTCCAGCGCCGCATCGAGCAGCGCGCCAAACTTAATGTGGCGGTTGCAGATGATGCATGGGTTGGGCGTCAGCCCCTCCTGATAGGCGGTCACGAAGCGCTCGATAACATTGCGGTCGAAGGTCTGCTGCAGGTTAAGTACATGGTGGGGTATCCCCAGGCGCTCGGCGACGGCCTTTGCATCGGCGATGTCGCGGTCGACCTTACTCATGCCCGTGGCGGGATCGGGCGCGGGGCAGGTGAGGCGCATGGTGGCGCCGACGCATTCGTAGCCCTGGCTTTTGAGCAGGTACGCGGTCACGCTGGAATCGACGCCGCCGCTCATGGCGACGAGCACGCGCTTGTTGTGCATGGGGAGGTTCTCCTTGGTGGCATGTGGCCAAAAAAGAAAAGCGGCGCGGGAGGCTGGTTCCGCGCCGCAGTCATTGTAGCAAGTTCGGACGTCTCGTGGGACACCCTAACGAGATGGGCTCAGGCAGCCAGAAGAGAGGATAGGCCGGCATGCCATGGGCCTATCGACAAGTGACGGGCCCTTAGTCCTGGAAGAGTGCCGTGGACAGGTAGCGCTCGCCGGTGTCGGCGAGCAGCGTCACGATGGTCTTGCCCTCGTTCTCGGGGCGCTTGGCCAGCTGCAGTGCGGCCCACACGGCGGCACCGGACGAAATGCCCACGAGCACGCCCTCCTTGTGGCCCACGGCACGGCCGGTGGCAAAGGCGTCGTCGTTCTCGACGGGGATGATCTCGTCGTAGACCTGGGTATCGAGGACGTCGGGCACAAAGCCGGCACCGATACCCTGGATCTTGTGCGGGCCGGCTTGGCCCTTGGAGAGCACCGGGGAGGTGGCGGGCTCGACGGCGACGACCTGAATCTCGGGGTTTTGCTCCTTGAGGAACTCGCCCACGCCGGTCACGGTGCCGCCGGTGCCGACACCGGCGACGAAGATGTCGACCTTGCCGTCGGTGTCGTCCCAGATCTCGGGGCCGGTCGTGGCCTTGTGAATGGCCGGGTTCGCGGGGTTCACAAACTGGCCGGCGATGATGCTGTTGGGGGTCTCCTTCTGCAGCTCTTCGGCCTTGGCGATAGCGCCCTTCATGCCTTTGGAGCCGTCGGTGAGCACGAGCTGTGCGCCGTATGCCTGCATAAGCTTGCGGCGCTCGACGGACATGGTCTCGGGCATGGTGATGATCACCTTGTAGCCGCGGGCCGCCGCCACCGAGGCGATGCCGACGCCGGTGTTGCCGCTCGTGGGCTCGATGATGGTGTAGTCGCCGCCACGCACGAGCTTGCCGGCCTTCTCGGCCTCG
>USGN01000287.1 GCA_900554255.1 uncultured Collinsella sp.
GAATCTGAGCCGCAGACTTCATGCCCTTTACGACCACGACGCCGACCGCCGCCTGCGGAAACAGCTCCCAAAACGAATCCTCGGCAACGAAACTCTTCATATGCTCTCCCTTCATAGCGTGCGCCCGAGCGAGGGCACCTAAACAAAAAGCGCCCTCACAGCGGCCACCTTCAAAGTCCTACGGTGCCGCCACAAGAGCGCTTACGCTGTCCCCATCCGGAGAAGGGGACGATATGTCAGGCGTATTGTAACCCGAGTCATCCACGCGAGCAAAACCACCACAAAGGTGCCTGTCCCCTTTGTGGTAGATATGGACTCACGGCGAAGCTAGTGGCGAAGTCCCAGCAGCCCGCGGCCGCGATGACGGGCCTCGGCGGACACCTGGGCGTGCGGGCCGGCGGCTTTGACGGACTCGGGCAGGTGCGAGTACTTCTTCTCGAAGTTCTCCTCGAACATCACGGCCAGGTTGTGCGCTGCCTCGTCGTAGCGCGCAGTGCTCTGCCAGTACTGGCGCGGCACCAGGATGCCGTCGGGCACACCGTGGCACGTAGTGGGAATGTCAACATTAAAGATATCGTCGTGCACAAACTCGCTGTCCTCGATGGTACCGTCGAGGGCGCGAGCGACCAGTGAGCGCGTGTAGGCCAGCTCGATGCGATGGCCCACGCCGTAGCCGCCGCCGATCCAGCCGGTATTGACCAGGTACACGCATGTGCGGCCGTCGGCAATGCGCTCGCCAAGCATCTTGGCGTAAACCATGGGGTCGAGCGGCATAAACGGCTCGCCGAACAGCGAAGAGAACGTGGGCGTGGGCTCGGTGACGCCGACCTCGGTGCCGGGAATCTTAGCCGTAAAGCCCGTCACAAAGTGGTACATGGCGGCATCGGCCGTCAGGCGTGAGATGGGCGGCAGCACGCCAAAAGCGTCGCAAGTCAGGAACAGCACGACACTCGGAGTGGTGCCCATGCCCTTAGTCCACGCGTTAGGAATGTGCTCCACGGGATAGGCCACGCGCGTGTTGTGCGTGATCGAGATGTCGTCGTAGTTGGGCTTGCGGTTCTCGTCAAGCACCACGTTTTCGCAAATGGCGCCAAAACGGACGGCGTTGAAGATCTCGGGCTCGTGGAAGGCGTCCAGGCCCTCGCATTTTGCGTAGCAGCCACCCTCGATGTTGAAGATGCCCATGTCGGACCAGCCGTGCTCGTCGTCGCCGATCAGCAGGCGCGTGGGATTGGCCGAAAGCGTGGTCTTGCCGGTGCCGGACAGGCCAAAGAACACGGCGGTCTCGTGCGTGACGGGATCCATGCTGGCCGAGCAATGCATGGGCAGCACGTCGTCCTCGACGGGCAGCAGGTAATTCATGACGCTGAAGATGGACTTTTTGATTTCGCCGGAGTAACCGGTGCCGGCAACCAAAATCACGCGCTCCTGGAAGTTGATGACCACCGCGGCGCTGGAGTTGAGGCCCTTGATGGCGGGGTCACACTGATAGCCGGGCGCGGCAAGGACGCAGAAGTCCGGCTCGCCGGTGCGTGCGATTTCACGGGCAAGCGGGCGGGCGAGCATCTGCTTAATAAAGAGCGCTTGGCTGGCACGCTCGCAGGCGACAAGCAGGCGACGCGTATGGTTACGATCGGCGCCGGCCATACCGCGGGTGACGAACACATCGCGCTCGTTGAGGTAGTTGACGATACCGGCCTTGATGGCCTCGTAGCTCTCGGCAGAAAGCGGGCGGTTGACGGCACCCCAGGCAATCTTGTCGTGAACATCGGGGGTGTCAACGATAAAGCGGTCATTGGGGGAACGACCAGTGCGCTCCCCCGTCTCGATCACCAGCGCGCCGTTGGATGCCATGCGGCCTTCTTCGCGGCGGATGGCGTGCTCGACGAGCTCCGCGGCGGATAGATCGACCAGCAGACGGGGCTGATTCTCGGCGGGATCTTCGACCAGCGCAATACCAAAGTTGGACAGAACTTCTGCAGGGGTAACACCAGGCATGGGGCCTCCTTTAAAAGCGCGACACGTGGACGCGGCGCGCACTTTACTCACGTAAAGCCCGTTGTACCCGATATGCAAAAACGTTTTTGCGGCAACGGCGAAGCGCCCGCCCAACGGTCAAAAATCGCAGGCAAGCGGCCTAGTCGTTAGGGACGCTTTTAAACGACTAGTCATTGGGGACACTCTTGAACAGACAACATTCA
>USGN01000288.1 GCA_900554255.1 uncultured Collinsella sp.
CTCGAGGAGAGCGTCCCAGATGGCGAGCGCCGCGGCTGCCTCGGCTACGGGGACGGCTCGGGGGACGATGCAGGGATCGTGACGGCCGTGCACCGAGAGCTTGGCATTTTCCATAGCGTCCATGTCTACGGTCTGCTGCTCGCGGCCAATGGAGGGCGTCGGCTTTACGGCCATGCGCCACATGACGGGCGCGCCGGTGGAGATGCCTCCCAGGATGCCGCCGGCATTATTGGACTCGACCTCGATCTTGCCGGTCTCGGCGTCGATGCGATACGGGTCGTTGTTCTCGCTGCCGCGCATGGCGGCGACGGCAAAGCCCATGCCAAACTCCACGCCCTTTACGGCGGGAATGCCAAACGCGATTTGCGCGATGCGGTTCTCGATGCCGTCGAACATGGGGTCGCCGATGCCCGCGGGCAGGCCGTAGATGCCGCACTCCACGATGCCGCCGATGCTGTCGAGCTCGTCGCGCGCGGCCAGGATCTCCTCGCGCATGCGACCGGCGGCCGCTGCGTCGATGCAGGGCAGGTTGTTCGTAAGGATCGCCTTGCGGTCGGCCTCGCGATAGACCATGTCGTCCATGGGCAGATCGGAGATGCCACCGATCTGCGCCACGTGCGCCATCACGTTGATGCCGCGGGCCTCGAGCGCCTGCAGCGCGATGCCGCCCGCGATGCACAGGGGGGCCGTCAAGCGGCCGGAGAAGTGTCCGCCGCCGGCGACGTCATGCATGTTGTGGTACTTCACGCGCGCGGGAAAGTCTGCGTGCCCGGGGCGTGGTTTGCGGCGCAGCTCGGAATAGTCCTTGGAGCGCGTGTTGGTGTTCTCGATAATTGCGGCTATGGGTGCGCCGGTGGTGTGTCCATCGACCACACCGGCAATGATATGCGCGGCGTCGGCCTCGCGGCGCTTGGTCGCGGTCTCGTCGCGACCGGGGGCACGACGGTCGAGGAAGGCCTGCAGCTGCTCCTGGTCCACGGCGATACCTGCCGGAATGCCATCGAGCGAGCAGCCGATAGCGGGGGAGTGCGATTGGCCGAAGATGCTTAAGTGCAAGACGTTGCCAAAGGTCGAGGACATGCTATTCCTCCTCGAGCGTGATCTTGCCGCCCAGCAGGCGGTAGTGGTCGAAGAAATCGGGATAGGACTTGTTGACGGCCTCGGCGCCGTGGATCACGACCTCGCCGGTGGCGCGGCTCGCGGCGATAGCGGCCATCATGGCGATGCGGTGGTCGTTGTGCGAATCGACCTCGCCGCCGGTAAGGGCATCGACGCCCTTGATGATGAGGTCGTCACCGGCGATGCGCACCTGCGCGCCCAGCGCGGTTAGCTCGCGGGTGGTGGTGACCAGACGGTCAGATTCCTTGATGCGCAGGCGCGCGCAGTCACGGATGAACGTGCGGCCCTGAGCCAGCGATGCCACGGCCGAGATGACGGGCACCAGGTCCGGAATGTCGTGGGCGCTCATCTCAAAGCCGGCGAGCTTGTCGGACTGCACGGTGGCGGCGTTGGTGGAGCGCACGATGCGGGCGCCAAAGCGCGAAAGCGCGGCAAGCACGTTGCGGTCGCCCTGTGCGGAGCTCAGCGACACTCCCTCGACGGTGATTGGGTCGGTGCCGATGGCACCGGCGCACAGCCAAAAGGCGGCGTTGGACCAGTCGCCCTCGACGGCTACGCTGCCGGGCGTGCGGTACGAGCCACTGCTCACGCGGAAGTTTGTGACCTCGGGCTGGCCGTCCTTGGCCGGAATGCGCTCGACGTTGACCTCGACGCCAAAGGCCTTCATGGCCTGTATCGTCAGGTTGATGTAGGGGCGGCTCTCGATGAGGCCGGTTACCTGCACGCAGGAGGGCTGGGCCAGCAGCGGGGCTGCCAGCAGCAGGCCCGAGATGTACTGCGAGCTCACGTTGCCCGGAAGCACAAAGGTGCCCGGGCGCATGCGGCCGCTCGTCTTGAGCGGAAAACCGCCCAGACCCTGTAGGTCGCAGCCGGCGGCGATGATCTCGTCCGAGAGCGGGGAGAGCGGGCGGGCGCCCAGGCGGCCCTGGCCTACGAAGGTGGCATCCGCACCCAGCGCGCAGGCGACAGGCAGCATAAAGCGCAGCGTGGAGCCACTCTCGCCGCAGTCGAGCGTGCCGCCGGCAAGTGCTTTGAGCAGGCCAAACTCAATACTCTTCATGGTGGGGTGG
>USGN01000289.1 GCA_900554255.1 uncultured Collinsella sp.
AGTAACCCTGTAGCGAGTTAACAAAGGAGGCCCCGTTCACCCGGAGCTGATTCCGTCGCGCGACTTCTGGCGAAGCCAGTAGCCACCTTAATTCAGACTCGTAACCCTGCGGCGTTAAACGAAGGAAGCCCCGTCTCCCGGAACTGTTTCCTTGGCGCGACTTCTGGCGAAGCCAGGTGAGCGCAAAGGAAACAGTGTAGGGGGACGAGGCTTCCGGCGGGAAGTTTAGCGACGCTTACGCCTTGTTGACGGAGCCAAACTCCTCCATGAGCTCCTTGGTGCGGGCAACGATGTTGTCGCGACCAGGCTTGAGGAGCTTGCGGGGGTCAAAGCCCTTGCCCTGCTGATCCTTGCCAGCCTCGATGTACTCGCGAACGCCCTTGGCGAAGACGAGCTGCAGGTCGGTGTTGACGTTGATCTTGGAGATACCCAGGGAGATGGCCTTCTTGATCTGATCCTCGGGGATGCCGGTGCCACCGTGCAGAACGAGGGGCAGGTCGCCGGTCTGAGCCTTGATCTCGCCCAGACGCTCGAAGGAAAGGCCAGCCCAGTCGGCGGGATACACGCCGTGGATGTTGCCGATACCGCAGGCGAGGAAGTCGACGCCCAGGTCAGCAATCTGCTTGCACTCAGCAGGATCAGCGAGCTCGCCGTTGGAGGTCACGCCGTCCTCGGTGCCGCCGATGCCGCCGACCTCGGCCTCGATGGACATGCCCTTGGAGTGGGCAAGCTCAACGAGCTCCTTGGTGCGGTCGAGGTTAAGCTGGAAGGTCTCCTCGTGAGAGCCGTCATACATGATGGACGTGAAGCCGGCCTCGATGCACTTGAAGCAGTCCTCGTAAGAACCGTGATCGAGGTGAAGGGCGACGGGAACGGTAACGCCCGTGGCCTCGACGGCAGCCTTGACCATGTCGGCGCAGACCTTGAAACCGCCCATCCACTTAGCGGCACCAGCGGTGCACTGAAGGATCAGCGGAGACTTGGCCTCCTCGGCGGCCTGGAGAATAGCCAGGGTCCACTCGAGGTTGTTGGTGTTGAAGGCACCGAGAGCGTACTTGCCGGCCTCGGCCTTCTTGAGCATGTCTGCTGCGTTGACGAGCATAAAAGAAACCTCCTGTAAGGTTGCTCCGATAACGCCTGAGATTTTACCACGACATACCCGAGCATAAACGTTCGTTTGTTCACGAATACCATCCGATTGGACAAATTTTGACCGTTTGCCCCACAGAATCGACCCACTGGGGAAAATAGCTTGACGATTGAGCGGTCTTCGTGGTTCGAAAGACGGCTTCGAGCCTACATCTGCATAAACGGATTCTGCATAAGTTCGCGCGCCATCGTGGTCGAATCGCCATGGCCCGTCAAGCAAACGGTATCGGGCGGAAGCATCTTGGCAAGTTTGGAGAGCGAGCGCATAATCGCCGCCTCGTCACCGCCGGAAAGATCGGTACGACCGTGGCTGCCCGGGAAAAGCGTGTCGCCCACAAAGGCGATGTTCCCCCGCTCGGTCGCGGCGAACAGGACGATGCCGCCCGGCGTATGCCCCGGCGTCTCGATCACCTGCAGGCAGACGTCGCCCACCTCGATTGTATCGCCCTCGGCAAGCAAACGCGTCGGCTCACCCGGATCGGGTGTCTCGATACCCCACATGGCGCGCTGCTCCTCGATATTTGCGCGAGGTACCGTCACGTCCTTAGCGCACAACTCATATAGCGCGCTGTCGCCAACGACAGCTCGAACCCCGGCAACCCCGCCAACATGGTCGGCATGACCGTGCGTGCAGACAGAGCCGAGTACGCGCACCTCAGGATGCGCGGTGCGGATATGCTCCACAAGACACTCGCCCTCCCACGCCGGATCGACGATTAAGCACTCGTCATTCGAAATCACGGCGTAACTGTTGGTCTGAATGGGGCCGTTGACGAGCGCCTCAATCGAAGCCGCACCTCGGGGTGTCAGGTCCAAAGTCATATCGCCCATGCGCATACCCTCCTTCTAAAATACGTTCGAGGCACCAAACGATGCCTCGAACGTAACCAATATCTATGATGCTGAGAGGCTCTCGCACCTACACACGGCGCTTGAGCTGAGCTCCGCCTTCGCCGGGCATAAGACGGCGAGCGTCGTAGACCGAATCGACACTGCTGATGGAAGCCAGCAGCGGATCCAGACCACTCGCGTCCGAGAT
>USGN01000290.1 GCA_900554255.1 uncultured Collinsella sp.
TCGTGGGGTTCGATACTTCTGACGATGCGAGCGTCTTCCGCGTAGGGGAGAACCTGGGGCTTGTGCAGTCCATCGACTTCTTCCCGCCGATGGTCGACGACCCGTTTCTGTTTGGCCAGATTGCCGCGGCCAACTCGCTGTCGGACATCTACGCCATGGGCGGGCGGCCGAGCCATGCCATGAACCTGCTGTGCATTCCCAGTTGCCTGGGCGTCGAGGTCGCAGGTCAGATTCTGGCGGGCGGCGCCGACAAGTGCGTCGAGGCGGGTTGCTCCATCGCGGGCGGCCATACCATCAACGACGACGAGCCCAAGTACGGTCTGTCCGTGAGCGGCTTTGTCGCGCTCGACCGCATGCTCGCCAACAGCGGCGCACGCGTGGGCGATGTTCTGCTGCTGACCAAGGCGATCGGCTCGGGCATCATCACCACCGCCATTAAGGGCGAGCTCATCGAGCAGGACGAGGCCGCAGCCATGTTTGACTCGATGCGCACCCTCAACGAGGCGCCGATTCGTCTGGCCGAGGGGCTCGAACTTCACGGCTGCACCGACATTACGGGCTTTGGCCTGATCGGGCACGCGTGCGAGATGGCCGAGGGCTCGGGCGTGCAAGTTGAGCTTGCGTCGGGATCGGTGCCGCTCTTTGATCAGGTGCTCGACATGGCGCGTCTGGGCATTATCCCCGCGGGCTCCTACCGCAACCAGGACTTCTTTGGCCCGCGTGTGGCTGCCGACGAGGATCTGGAGCCGGGCATGCTGGATGCGCTGTACGATCCGCAGACGTCTGGTGGCCTACTCATCGCGGCACCTGCTGCCGATGTTGATGAGCTTGCGTGCCGTCTACATGCTGAAGGACGTATCGCCGCCGTCGTCGGTCGCGTGGTCCTGCCGTTCGCGTTGTGCATTAAGGAAAACTGTTTATGCGACTGCCTACTGTTCTGGGCGGTCCCTTTTGAAAGGATGTAACTATGTCTACCAAAATTGAAGTCAATGCCATGGGCGATGCCTGCCCGCTGCCCGTCGTTAAGACGCTCAAAGCCCTGAAGCAGCTCGATGGCGAGGGCGCCGTCGTGACCTCGGTCGATAACGAGACCGCCGTCAAGAACATCTCCAAGATGGCGCAGGAGAAGGGCTGCGCGGCCTCGGTCGAGAAGGTTTCTGACGCCGAGTGGCACGTGACCGTGGCGACCTCTGGCGCCGTTGCCGTGGCTGATCCCGAGCAGGATGGCGCTGCCTTCTGTGATGCCAGCGCCGGCAAGGGCAAACTTGTCATTTCCGTCTACACCGATTGCATGGGCCGTGGCGACGACGAGCTGGGCCACAAGCTCATGAAGGCGTTTATCTTTGCCGTGACGCAACAGGAGGAGCTGCCTGCGACCATGCTGTTCTACAACGGCGGCGCCAAGCTCACCGTCGAGGGCTCACCGGTACTCGACGACCTGAAGGGGCTGGCGGAGCAGGGTGTCGAGATTCTCACCTGCGGTACCTGCCTGGACCACTACGGCATTAAAGACCAGCTTGCGGTGGGCGAGGTCACCAACATGTACGTGATCGTGGAGAAGATGGAGCAGGCCGTGCGCGTTGTGCGCCCGTAGCGTATTGGTTGGAGTTGCCATGAGGGAGAAGCGCCCGGCGCTTGTCATCACGTTTCCCACCACGGCGGCCGCCATGGGGTGCGAGACCCTATGCGTCGAGCGCGGCCTTCCCGGGCGAACGATTCCCGTGCCCGGGGAGGTCGCTGCCGGCTGCGGCTTGGCGTGGAAGGCACTGCCTTCGGATGAGGACCTGCTGCGCGGCGAGCTTGCCGCGGCGGGCGTCCCCACCGAGGGTTTTACGGTGATCGACATGTGGGAGGTCGTGCGATGATTTACCTGGATAACGCGGCGACGACCATGCATAAGCCGCAAACGGTGATCGATGCCGTGACGCAGGCGATGTGCTCGCTCGGCAATGCTGGGCGCGGTGCCACGTCGGGTGCGCTCGATGCGGCGCGTACCATCCACGGCTGCCGCGCCAAGCTTGCGCGCTTGCTGGGCTGCCCGAGGGCGGACCATGTTTGTTTTACGCCCAACTCCACCGCGGCGCTCAACACCGTCATCAATGGCGTGGTGCGCCCCGGCGACCGTGTGGTCACAACGGTGCTCGAGCACAACTCCGTGCTGCGTCCGCTCAACCGCCTGGCGGCAG
>USGN01000291.1 GCA_900554255.1 uncultured Collinsella sp.
CCGACCGAAAGCGTCTGGTCGAAGTACGCAACGGCAGCCTCGCCGCTACCGCTTGCGGGATACCATGAGCGAATGCGCCCGATGTCCTGACGTTGCAGCTCGCAGGTGAGCAGGGCGCCAAAATCTTTACCGGAGAAATCGTCGATACCAAGCGTCTGGGCGAAATCGTTGCCGGAGCCTACGGGCAGGACGGCAAGGGCGGGACGGACCGCCTCATCCTGCGTCATGAGTCCATTGACGACCTCGTGGATCACGCCGTCGCCGCCAAGGGCGATAACGGTGCGATAGCCCGTTGCCTGGGCGGCCAGCTCCTTGGCGTGTCCCATACGCTCGGTCAACACCAGGTCAAACTGGGATGCGCGTGCAGTCATGTCCAAAAAGCGTTGCAGGCGCTTGGCAACTTCGCGCGCTGCACCCGACTGGGCGGCTGGGTTGGCGATGATGAGCGTGCGACCAAAATCAGTTGCGTGCATGGGGCGACTCCCGGCGTGTGACATGACAGTGTGGTCGCGTTCAGGTCGAATTGCCCCCGATTGTGGCTGCACGGCGAATATTTACGTCTACTCTATCAGGTCGTTGTGGCGCTCGATAGCATCCGCTACCGTACCGCCCTCATCCACAATAAGCGAACGGCGCTTGGGTGAGATGATGCGCTGGGCGGGGTACACGCCGCGGTGGCCGCCGACGAGATAGCTGATAAACGCTACGATCACGAAGAAGCCGGCTGCCGTGCCGTGGAACAGGTCGATGGCCATCATGCAGGTGGTGATGGGTACGTTAAGGCCGGCGCAGAACACGCCGAGCATGCCCAGCGCCGCCAGAAAGCTGGGGTCGATTCCGACGAGGCAACCGATCCAACCGCCGAGCGCCGCACCGATGCCAAACAGGGGCGTGACCTCGCCGCCTTGGAAGCCGGCGCCCAGGGTGAGCGCCGTCACCACGAGCTTGGTGGCTGCGTCGGCAAGGGTCGTGGTACCGGCGAACCCGGCGCCCGAGAGCCAGGTGGCAAGGCCGGCATACTTCCAGGCGTCGAGGAGGGCATAGGCGGCCAAAACCACGAGTGAGCCGATGAGTGCGCGAACAAGGTAATTGGTGATAAAGCGACCGTACAGGCTCTTGACGGTTCGAACCGACCAGGCAAAGAGGCGTGCCGTCAGACCGAAGATGATGGCGCTGATAACAACGATGACGACCGTTTTGGGCGACATGGCGGGAACGCTGGCGATAACATTCGCCTCGTACTCGGTTCCCAAGGCAAGCGATGTAAAGTAGCCGGTAAACGAGGCGACGAGGCAGTAGATGCCTGCGGTGTAGTCGATTTTGCCGATAAAGCACATCTCCATGCCAAAGAAAGCTCCGGCAAGGGGCGAACCGAATACGGCACCAAAGGCCGACGAGATGCCGGCGAGCATGAGGTCGTGGTGGTCATGTTTTTTGAGGTGGGCGAGGCTCGAGATGTTGCTGGCGATGGTGCCGCCAATCTGCACCGCGGCTCCCTCGCGACCGGCCGACCCGCCCGTGAGATGCGTGAGCGTGGAGCAGACGAAGGTGAGGACGGCCATGCGCATGTGGATGAGGCGGGTGCCCAGAGCGGAGTCGATGACCAGGTTGTTGCCACGCTTTGCGGCGAGACCGTGGTTCTTGTAGACCCATGCGGTGGCCATGCCCACAACGGGAAGCAAGGCGTAGACCCACGCATGGTGCTCCCGATAGTCGGTCGCGATATTCAGCGAGGCCAAAAACGCCCAAGCGGCAACGCCCATGGCGAGCGAGACGATGACGACGAGTGCGAGCAACTTGGTGCTCGCGAGTAGGTTGCGGGCGTTGCGGCGCGTGTCGGCAGCCAAGAGATGCTCGGAGCGGGTGAGCTGATGCCTGCCTGCCATGATGACGTCGTTCGGTGGGTTGGTTTCTATTCTGTTTCGCGGCCTGCAACCGACAGGTGTATTTGCGGGTACAGGCCGAGTCGCGGTCGTGCGTCGGGGGATTATACTGAGACAAGCATAAAGAATCGGCGCTCCTGTTGTGCGCCGTGGCATTAAGAGGTGCATATGGCAGAGAAACTCATTCCGCTAGAGGACGCGCAGTCGATTGTTCTGTCGCACGTTGCTCCGACCGATCTCGTCGAGATTCCCGTGTGGCAGGCGGCTGGTTTTCCCTTGGCTGAGGACGCGGTGGCC
>USGN01000292.1 GCA_900554255.1 uncultured Collinsella sp.
GCATTTGCTCGATAGATAAAAATGAGGCATCCATGAAGCTCTCGATGATTACATGCACCGTCACGGGTACCATAGGCGAGTACACCGTAACCAAGGAGACAATGATGAAGCAAATCGATACGGCCCAGCTCGACATCACCGCCTGTCAGGCTCAGGCTGCCGAATACCACGCCCGTGGCTTTAACTGCGCCCAGGCCGTCGCCTGCACGCTCGCGCCTGCCGTCGGACTCGACCCCCAGGTCGCCTTTACCCTCACCGAGGGCTTTGGTGCCGGCATGGGCGGCATGACCGAAACCTGCGGCGCCATCTCGGGCGCCGTGGCCATCATGGGCTTCGTGATGAGCGACGGCATGGAAAACCCCAAGACCAAAGGCCAGACCTACAAGCTGTCGCGTGAAATTGCCAAGCGATTTGGCGAGAAGAACACGACGACCGTCTGCGGCACGCTCAAGGGCATTGGATCGGATAAGGGTCCGCTCCGCAGCTGCCCCGGCTGCATCGACGATGCCGTCGAGATCGCCTGTGATGTACTAAAGCAGCTCGCCGAGTAAACGGCAGCAACAGAAAAACGACGGCCGGCACGCTTGGGATCCATCCAAAAGCACGCCGGCCGTCGCCGTTAGAACTCTGCAAATTCGGGAGCGCCGACCTCGATCTCCTCGCGCCCCGCCATAAGCTCGCGCATCTTAGCGCAAAACGACTCCTGCTCCCCCGCTTTGAACACCAAATGAAGTGTCACGGCATCCGCGTAATCGGTATCCGAAACCTTGGCACCCGAATCCTGCGCCAAACGAAGCACCTGCTCATACTGCGGATAGGCAACATGCACGTCAACCGGCACGACGCTTGTCATCTCAACGATCTGCCCGGCCTCCTGAGCCGCGGCCACCGCCGCCTGCGTCGCCGCGGTATAGGCGCGCACCAAGCCACCAGGCCCCAACAGCGTGCCACCAAAATAGCGCGTCACTACGCAGCAAACATTTTTGAGCCCCGCACCGCGCAGCACCTCGAGCGTCGGCATGCCGCTCGTTCGACTCGGCTCACCATCATCGCTCTGGCGCTCACGTCCATCGACCAAAATCCACGCGGGAACATTGTGTCGAGCGTCGTAATGACGCTTGCGAACCATCTCGATAAAGGCATTCGCCTCATCCTCGGACTCAATATGGACCAGCTGCGCAATAAACCGGCTCTTGCGGTCCACAAACTCGCCCGAAGCCTCAATATTCGATTGAAGAGTAAAATAGCTGTCCAACAAAGCCCCTCAACAACAAGCAAAGCAACAAACAGCCTCAATAATACGGCAGAAACCGTACCGTTGCCCTCGCCAACAAGAACGGAAACGCCAATGATGCCGTCGCCAACAGCGAGAACCCGTCAGCGCGAGCAAGGTGCCTTGAAAGACGAGGGCATTGACCTTATGGTCATGCCCGAAGGCTTGAAAGGCAGATTGCCGCGCTGACGGGTTCGCAGCGTCAACAAAGTGCCGAGTGGGCTTGTAAGCCGGGTTCTGTCGTGAACGGTCATTTATCTTGTCTGCACGTTACCATGCAGCTCCACGCACGCTACCCGAACGCGGACCGGGCCGGCCCATAGCGTTCCTATTCGCGCTTGCTCCGGATGGGGCTTGCCAAGCCGCCGTGTTGCCACGACGCTGGTGGTCTCTTACACCACCGTTTCAGCTTTTCCCTTTACGCCTTGCGGCGCAGGTGGGAGTCTTCTTTTCTGCGGCGCTTTCCGTCGGATCACTCCGCCCGGCCGTTAGCCGGCATCCCGCCCTCTGGAGCCCGGACTTTCCTCACGCGTGCTGCAAGCAGCACATCGCGCGACCGTCTGGCCCACTCAGCAGTGCAAGAGTGTAACACACCGTTGCCGCAGGCAATGGCACAACGCAAACGCTCGACACGATAAACCAAGAACCGCCATGCGTTACAATGGTCCTGTCGATGGGCAACGTCGTCAGTCGAGACGCGACCGCGCTCCACACCCCTCCGTCTACTCGGTGTGTTCCCGCCTCCTCCCCGAGGCGGGATGTCGGCATTTTTCATGCACTGACAACCCAATAGCCTGTGGACAGCCCGGGCAGCATCGCGCACCTCAGCAGCAAATGCAAAGACGATATGAGCAGGACATAAAAACATTGAGAGCCCCTGCTGCATGAAAGACCG
>USGN01000293.1 GCA_900554255.1 uncultured Collinsella sp.
ATCGCTCGGCCGATGGGGGAGTGCCGGTCGTGGACTCCATTCGTTGTCACTATGAGGGCGATCGTTCGTGTGTTCGTGCCCATGCGGTCGCGGAGGCACTGGGTCGCATTGTCTGCGTGCTCCATTCTATGGAATAGACGTGTTTTAAGGGGCCTCCGGGCCCCTTAATTGTGGAGATAGGGACCTTAGGCTCATTTGGCGTTTGTGCTGGTTGTAGATGTAATTTTGCCTGCCTTGTTCATATTTGGTCCTTTGTGGTCAAGCATTTGGTCAGTGTTTGGTCGGCGTTTGGTTGGGTTTTGGAAAGGTCGGCTGCATATGATTTATCTGAACGGTTGACCACGAACAGCCGTTCGTTTATTATCGATGCAGGTTGTTAAGAGGAGGGCTATTCATGGCCAAGAATTCAGGTCCCGTACGTACCGTTCATGCTCGCACGACGGGTAAAGAGCGCGATGAGATGATCGCCACCACCAAGGCCGAGATCGAGAAGAAATTCGGCCAGGGTTCCATCATGAGGTACGGCGACGGTGGCCCCGAGCTCGAGGTCGAGGCCATCCCTACGGGCGCTCTGGCACTCGATGCCGCTCTGGGTATCGGCGGTGTGCCGCGCGGCCGAATCGTCGAGATCTACGGTCCCGAGTCCTCCGGTAAGACGACGCTTTCGCTCGAGATCTTGGCCGAGGCCCAGGCAATGGGTGGCGTTGTGGCATTTATCGATGCCGAGCACGCGCTCGATCCCACGTATGCCGCGCGTATCGGCGTTGACATCGATGAGGTCCTCATTTCCCAGCCCGATACGGGCGAGCAGGCGCTCGAGATCGTCGACATGCTCGTGCGCTCTGGCGCCATCGACGCCATCGTCGTCGACTCTGTCGCCGCTTTGACCCCGCGTGCCGAGATCGAGGGAGAAATCGGCGACACTACGGTCGGTCTTCAGGCTCGCCTGATGAGCCAGGCGCTTCGCAAGCTCGCCGGTTCTCTTTCGAAGTCAAATACCACGTGCATCTTCATCAATCAGCTGCGTGAAAAAATCGGCGTGATGTTCGGCAATCCCGAAACCACGACGGGCGGCCGCGCCCTTAAGTTCTTCTCTTCGGTTCGTATCGACATTCGCCGCATCGACAGCATTAAGCTTAAGGACGAGGTTATCGGTAACCGCGTGCGCGCCAAGGTCGTTAAGAATAAGGTTGCCGCTCCGTTCCGCTCTGCCGAGTTCGACATCATGTACGGCACGGGCATCTCTAAGGAGGGCTCGATTCTGGACATGGCTGTCGAGTGCGGCATCTGCAAGAAGATGGGCTCCTGGTTTGCCTATGGTGAGGACAAGCTCGGCAACGGTCGCGAGGCCGCCAAGGCGTTCCTGCGCGAACACCCCGATTGTGCCGACGAGATTGAGCATAAGGTCCGCCTTGCCTGCGGACTTGAGTTTGATGACGATGCTCCGTCCGAGGTCGAGCTGACCGATCAGCCTGCGCCTGAGGAGTTTGACGAGCTTTACGCCATCGATGGTTCCGCCATGCTCGATGATGACGACGAGTAGCGGTTACGCTCATGTCGTATACGGTGACCGAGGCCACGGTCGTCTTTCCCGATAAGAAGGCGGCCTCCTCGTTCTCGAGCGGGTATGCGTCCAAAAAGCCTTGCGCACATATCGATTGTGAGCTTGAGGGCGGTTTTGAGCGGTCCATTTGGATTCCCGTGCGGGTCGCGCGGCTGTATGTCAAAAACCGCCCCGATCTTCCCTGTGATTGGGACAACTTTCGTGAGGCGGTGCAGCTCATCGAGCGTAAATGTGCACTTACCATGGTGACCGAGATGTTATCGCGCCGCGACCATGCGACGGGTGAGGTCCGTGACAAGTTGGCTCGCTACGGCTTTCGCCAGCCCGCGATTGATTTCGCCGTCGAGCGCGCCACCGAGTATCGCTTTTTAGACGAGAACCGCTTTTGCTCGTACTTTATCGAGGAACGCAAGCGGCGCGGTTGGGGACAGCGCAAAATCGAGACCGAGCTCAAGCGACGTCATGTTGTGCTCGATGACATTCCCGGTTATCCCGAGGATTATTTTGCCGTTGAGGACGACTTGGCTCGCGCGTCGGCTTTACTCGCGAAGCGTCGCGTTCCCGAGACACGTGGATTCGAAAAACTCGTCCGGTTTT
>USGN01000294.1 GCA_900554255.1 uncultured Collinsella sp.
ATCCCAAATCCCTAAGCCCTGCACGCTCTCGCACACCTTGATGCAGCGCATGCATTTGATGCACTTGTCGTTATCGCGGATGATGGGGAAATCGAAGTCCCAGCCCTCGCGCGCCAGGTGCTGCTCGTACGGCAGATAGAAGATGCCCAGGTCGTTGGCGATGGTCTGCAGGTTGCAGTTACCACTGCGCACGCAGCTCGTACAGCGCGAATCGTGCTGGGACAGCAGCAGCTGCACGTTGGTGCGACGCGCCTCACGGGCTTTGGGGCTGTTGGTGCGGACCACCATGCCGTCGAGCACGTAGTTGTTGCAGGCGGCGACCAGCTGGTCGCAGCCCTCAACCTCGACCACGCACACGCGGCAACCGCCGATCTCGTTTAGATCGCGCAGGTAGCACAGGGTGGGAATTTGGATGCCGACGGACTTGGCCGCGTCCAGGATCGTGGTGTGCTCGGGCACCACGACCTCGCAATTATCGATAGTGAGCTTGACCATGTTGAGTGCTCCGCTTTCGGTGTTGTCGCTGACAGTGGGGTTGTTGAGCTCTACCATTCCAGGTTCCTCCCTCCGCGGAACGCGCCAAAGCCAAAGTGGTCGCAACGCAGGCAGCGGCTTGCCTCCTGGCGTGCCTCCTCCTCGGTAAGGCCCTGCTCGACCAGATTCCAATCGTGGATGCGCTCGCCGGCCTCGCGCTCGCCCAGCTCGCAGCGGCCGCACTCGTGCTTGCCCTTAAACTGCACGGTCGGCAGCTCAACGTCGAGCTTGATCTTGTGGTCAAAGCCCAGGTAGCGGTCGATATTTGCCGAAGCAACGCGGCCGGCGTTGATGGCCCGGATGACGGTGGCGGGACCGGTCTGGCAGTCACCGCCGCTAAAGAGGCCGTCGAAGTTAGGCACGGCGCCATCCGAATCGGTGACCACGCAGCCCCACTTGCAGGCGATGCCCATGTCCTCAAACGGCTTGGAATCGATGTCCTGGCCAATGGCCACAAACACGCGCTCGCAGGGAATGACGCGCTCGGGCGTGGCGGCGGCACGCGGGGCCGGGCGCCCACGACGGGGCTCGCCGATAATCTGCGGCTGCACGCGCAGGCCGCTCACGCGACCCTCCTCACCCGTCTCGATAGCGAGCGGTGCGGTGAGCTCCAGAACCTCGCAGCCCTCGGCCTGGGCGCCGGCAATCTCGGCATCCTGGGCCGTCATGTCGCAGATGCGACGGCGGTAGACGATGCTCACCTTTTCGGCACCGCAGCGCACGGCAGAGCGCGCCACGTCCATGGCCACGTTGCCGCCGCCGATGACGCACACGCGCTGGCCGCTCAGGTCGGGCAGTTCGTCGTCGCCGATGGCACGCAGCATCTTGACGGCCGACTCCACGCCGGGCGCCTCTTCGCCCGGAAGGCCGAGCTTCTTATCGCTGTGGGCACCAATGGCCAGGTAGACGGCATCGAACTCGTCGCGCAGGCGGGCAAGCTCCTCGCCGTTGACGGAGTGGTCGAGTTCCACGTCGATGCCGGCGCTCAAGATCCAGTCGATCTCGGCCTGCAGGCGCTCGCGCGGCAGACGGTAGCTGGGAATGCCATAGCGCAGCATGCCGCCCAGGTGGTGGCGCTGCTCAAAGATGGTCACCTTATGGCCCATCACGGCCAGGTAGTAGGCACAGGAAAGGCCGGCCGGGCCGCCGCCGATCACGGCAATGCGCTTGCCGGTGTTGTCGGCCACGCTGGGCTTGTAATCGTTGAGGTCGCTGTGCTCAACGGCAAAACGCTTGAGGGCGAGGATGTTCATGGGATCGTCGACCATGCCGCGACGGCAGTGCATCTCGCAGGGATGCTCGCACACCAAACCGCAGACGAGCGGCAGCGGGTTGTTCTTGCGGATGACCTTGACGGCATCGGCATAGCGGCCGGCCTCGACCAACGAAATGTAACCGGGAATGTCGACATGCGCCGGACAGCCCGAGACGCACGGGACGCGGGCCTCGCGGTCAAAGCCACAGGAGTGCTCGCGGATGTGGTGCTCAAAATCGTCACGGAAACCGCGGATAGCCGTAAGCGCCATGGCGCCGGCCTCGTAACCGATGGCGCAGTCGCTCGAAAGATAGATGGTGCGGGCGGTGCGCTCAATCAAGTTGAGCGTGGACTCGTCGGCG
>USGN01000295.1 GCA_900554255.1 uncultured Collinsella sp.
TCGTCGTCGGCTACAGCTTTGCCGGCGAGCCCGTCCGTGCCCGCGACCTTAAGGCCCAGGGTGCCATGGCCGCGTTGCTTAAGGACGCGCTCAAGCCCAACCTGGTGCAAACGCTCGAGGGCACGCCCGCGTTTGTCCACGGCGGTCCCTTCGCCAACATTGCCCACGGCTGCAACTCTATCATGGCCACGCGTATGGCGATGCGCTTTGGCGATGTCGCCATTACCGAGGCCGGCTTCGGTGCCGATCTGGGTGCCGAGAAGTTCCTCGACATCAAGTGCCGCATGACGGGCGTTCGCCCCAGCGCTGTCGTGGTCGTCGCCACTGCCCGCGCGCTTAAGTACAACGGCGGTGTCGCCAAGGCCGACCTCAACGAGGAGAACCTCGAGGCACTCAAGGCTGGCATGCCCAACCTGCTGCGTCACGTCGACAACATCCAGAACGTTTATGGTCTGCCCTGCGTGGTCGCCATCAACCGATTCCCGACGGACACCGAGGCCGAGCTTGCGCTCATCGAGTCCGAGTGCCAGAAGCTCGGCGTCAACGTTAAGCTTTCCGAGGTCTGGGCCAAGGGCGGCGAGGGCGCGCTCGACCTGGCCGATGAGGTCATGCGTCTGATTGAGCAGCCGAGCGAGCTCAAGTTTGCCTATGAGGACGGCGCTGATGTCGCTGATGCCCTCGAGGCTGTTGCCACCAAGGTCTACCGCGCCGACGGCGTCGACTTTACGCCGGCCGCCAAGCGCCAGCTCGCCGAGCTGCGCGAGAACGGCTTTGGCAACCTGCCGGTGTGCGTGGCCAAGACGCAGTACAGCTTTAGCGACAACGCCAAGGCCCTGGGCGCTCCCGAGAACTTCCGCATCACGGTGCGCGAGCTCAAGGTTTCCGCCGGTGCCCACTTTGTGGTCGCACTGACTGGCAGTGTTCTGACCATGCCGGGCCTGCCCAAGGTCCCCGCGGCCGAGAACATCGACGTCGACAACGACGGCAACATCACCGGCCTGTTCTAAGCCTGCTGTCCATAGCTGCTAGCCCGCCCCGCCGCGCCCACAAGGCCCGGCGGGGCTTTTTGATCCTTAGGCCCGCGCATGTCTTGTAGATACCGACGGGCTCCGTCCATCATAGGCTTTTGCGCGGGTAGAATGCATGGATAACTTGAGGCTCACGCGCGACGGAAAGGAATCGTTGCATGGATCAGGACAAGACAACCGTGATGGGCGGCTACGGTTCCGCGCAGGCTGGCGATAGCGCCGATGCGACCCGCGTTGTTCCCCGCCGCGACGCAGCCTTCTGCCGAGCCCACCCGGGTTATGGGCTATGGCGACACGGCGCAGGATTCTTACGCTGCATCTTCGCAAGGCCCCTATGGCAACGCAGCTCCGGATCCGTTTGATTACGCGCCGCAGGATTCTTATGCTGCCTCGACGCCGAATCCCTATGACAACCTGCCGCAGAATCCCATTCCGCAGCCTCAGCAGACGACGTATATGCCTCGCACGGCGCAGCCTCGCTACGAGTCGCGCGAGCCGTATCGCGAGTACCCCAAGTCGATTCCGCAATATGACGAGGACGAGGAGAAGAAGCCTTCGCGTTCGTCGAGCGTGATCAAGAAGATCCTGATTGTGCTGGCGATTTTCTTTGCGCTGTCGGTTGTGTTTGCCATCGTGTCGGGCATGCTCAACAAGCGAGGGAGTTCAACGGCCGATGCCACTGCCGAGCAAACTGAGTCCGCCTCGTCTAGCGCCGTCGATCTGAGCGATATCCCGGGGCAGTACTGGTCCAACGCCAAGAAGCTCCTCAAGTCGCGCGGGGCCGATCTTTCGAATGCCGTGATTCTGACCGACGACGGCTCGACGCCCGTTGTCGATGCCAATTGGGTCGTGACGTCTGCCTACTATAACGACAACGGTAACCTCGAGATTCAGCTCACGCGCAAGGACAGCTCGTCGGGTTATGCGTCCGGCGACCAGGGCACCGCGGACAGCTCGAGCTCCAACACACTGGAAGACCTGAGCAACAAGGCCCAGGAGCTGGGAGATAAGGCCCAAGAGCTGGGTGACACGGCTCAGAATCTCGGCGATACTGCACAGAACCTGGGCGATATGGCAACGAACGCCTGGGATGCCCTGCAAAATGGCATTT
>USGN01000296.1 GCA_900554255.1 uncultured Collinsella sp.
GTTGACAAGTGTCGTGTCGGTGGGGTAGGAGAAGGTAAATTCCTCCGAGCAGGGCTGCTCGCACAGGCGCACGACCTCTTCAGCCAGCGCCTTGCCGCCTTCGCCGCCCTTGGCCCACACTTCGCTCAGGCGGACGTTGACGCCCAGCTCGCGGCACTTGCTCTCGACGAGCGCAAGCTCGGCGGCGGTGTCGGTCGGGAAGGCGTTGACGGCGACGACGCAGGGCAGGCCGTAGACGTTCTTGACGTTGTCAACGTGCTGGAGGAGGTTCGGCAGACCCTTTTCAAGGGCTTCGAGGTTCTCATTGTTCAGCTCGGCCTTAGGCACGCCGCCGTGGTACTTGAGGGCGCGGACGGTGGCGACGATGACGACGGCGTTGGGATGGAAGCCGGCGGCGCGGCACTTGATGTCGAGGAACTTCTCGGCGCCGAGGTCGGCGGCGAAGCCTGCCTCGGTGACGGTGTAGTCGCTCAGGCGCATGGCCGTTTCCGTGGCTTGCAGGGAGTTGCAGCCGTGGGCAATGTTGGCGAACGGGCCGCCGTGGATGAAGGCGGGCGTGCCCTCGAGGGTCTGAACAAGGTTGGGCTTGATGGCGTCCTTCAGGAGCGCAGCCATCGCGCCCTCGGCCTTGAGGTCGTGCGCGGTGACGGGCTGATCGTCATAGGTGTAGGCGACGACCATCTTCGCAAGGCGCGCCTTGAGGTCGGCGAGGTCGGAGGACAGGCACAGCACCGCCATGATCTCGCTGGCGACGGTGATCTCAAAGCCGTCCTCGCGGGGCACGCCGCTGGCCTTGCCGCCGAGACCGTCGATGATGTGGCGGAGCTGGCGGTCGTTCATATCGACAGCGCGCTTCCACACGATCTTGCGGGGGTCGATGCCGAGCACGTTGCCCTGCTGGATGTGGTTGTCGAGAAGAGCGGCCAGCAGGTTGTTGGCAGCGCCGATGGCGTGGAAGTCGCCGGTGAAGTGCAGGTTGATATCCTCCATGGGGACGACCTGAGCGTAGCCGCCGCCGGCAGCGCCGCCCTTGACGCCGAACACGGGGCCGAGAGAGGGCTCGCGCAGGCAGACCATGGTGTTCTTGCCGAGCTTGTTGAGCGCGTCGGCAAGGCCGACGGACGTGGTGGTCTTGCCCTCGCCCGCAGGCGTCGGGTTGATAGCGGTCACGAGGACGAGCTTAGCCTGGTGATCAGTCGGCTCGTTGAGCAGTGAATAGTCAACCTTAGCCTTGTCGAAGCCGTACGGAATCAGGTGCTTTACGTCGACGCCGGCGTTCTTAGCCACCTCGGTAATGGGCAGCGGCGTGACGGAACGTGCGATTTCGATGTCAGTAGGCATGGGCGGTCCTTTCGTTACCGAATGAGAAAAAGACCAATTCAGCATAGCACGGGCGCGCAATAGTAAAACACCCGTAACCGATGAATGGCGATATGTTTATCCAATGCTCAGCGATAGCCTACAGACTAGCCAAAACAAAGCGCCCTAAACGGTAGGTTCAATCCCCAGGTGCTCAAAGGTGCGAAGCGTTGCCTGACGACCCTGAGGCGTGCGAATCATCAAGCCGCACTGCAGCAGATAGGGCTCATAGACATCCTCGAGCGTGCCCGGGTCCTCGCCCACCGCGCTGGCAAGGGTCGTAAGTCCCACGGCACGACCGGAGAACGTCTTAGCGAGCGTCTCCAAAATGCGAATATCCATCCAATCCAGACCGAGCTCGTCGATCTCGAAGAACTCGAGCGCCTGGCGACAGATATCGAGCTCGATGGGACCGTTGCCGCGCACCTGCGCGTAGTCGCGCACGCGCTTGAGCAGGCGGTTGACGATTCGCGGCGTGCCGCGGCTTCTGCGCGCGATTTCACGCACGCCGTCCTCCTCCGCCTGAATCCCCAAAACACCGGCGGAGTGGTGCACGATCTGCATCAATTCCTCCGTCGTGTACATTTGCAGGCGGAAGATGATGCCGAAGCGGTCGCGCAGCGGCGCGGAAAGCGAGCCCGCGCGCGTGGTCGCGCCAATCAGCGTGAATTTGGGCAGGTCGAGCCGGATGCTCCGCGCCGACGGCCCCTTGCCGATCATAATATCCAGCGCGTAATCCTCCATCGCGGGGTAGAGCACCTCTTCGACCGCGTG
>USGN01000297.1 GCA_900554255.1 uncultured Collinsella sp.
CGGCGACCAGCGGCGTGCGGTGCAGGGCATTGAAGATCTCGCTGCGGATGGGCAGGAGCTTGCGCAGGGCCGCGGCCTGATCGGCCAGGCCACCGATAAACGCGCGGTTGACCTTACCGTCGGCACCCACCACCGTGGACGAGCCGATCTTTACCACCATCGTTTTATAAGAAGTCGTCATACGTCAAACCAATCGAGTGTTGAGCAGGCGGGCGAGCTGGAGCAGCCGGGGCACCCGGTGCGGAACGGACGAAAATGATCCGTTTTCCTCCGTCCCCTTCGGATCATTTTGCCCAGGGGAAGGCCGAAGCCGCGGTCATGTTCTTGCGCACGAGCTCGTCGCGCACCTGAGCCAGGCCCTGCTCCATGCCCACCACATAGGTCTGCGGGTACAGGAAGCGCTTGAAAGCTGCGTCCAGATGATCGAGCGCCCAAGCACAGCGCTCGCGCGCGTCCTGGATGCTCTCACGCGGAGCCACCGCACTGCCATCGCGCACGATCGGCACCAGCAGCTCGCGATACTCAAGTTCGGACACGTCGGTCACCAGGGCGGCATCATTCACGGCCACGAGGGTATTGCCGCGCGCGGCGCCCTCCCCCGCCAGATGATCCTCGTCATAGATCATGTCGCAGACCGGGCCGCCAAAGCCGTCGAAATAACGGCGCACGCGTTGCACACCCGGGATCGTGCGCTTGTAGGGCTGCTCGGAGAGCTTGACCACCGGCGTCCATGGATCTGTCTCGCTCGCACGGCGGGCGGAAAGCTTGTACACGCCACCCAGCGCCGGCTGGTCATAGCAGGTCGCGAGCTTGGTACCCACGCCAAAACTGTCGATGGGCGCGCCCTGGTCGAGCAGCGACTGAATCGTGTACTCGTCAAGGTCGTTGGAGACCGAAATCCCCACATAGGGCAGGCCCTCGGCATCAAAACGGCCGCGCACATACTTGGAGAGCTTGGCGAGGTCGCCGGAGTCGATGCGAATGGCCGACAGGCGCTCGCCCACCGCTTCCATCTCCTTGGCAACCGTAATGGCATGTTCACAGCCCTCGCGCACGTCATAGGTGTCGATGAGCAGCGTACAATTCTTGGGGCTCGACTTGGCAAAGGCGCGGAAGGCCTCGAGCTCGGAATCGAAGCTCATCACCCAGCTGTGCGCGTGTGTGCCAAAGACGGGGATGCCGTAGCGGCGCCCGGCCAGCACGTTAGACGTAGACGAGCAGCCGGCCACGTAGCTCGCGCGCGCAACAGCCAGGCCGCCATCGGGACCCTGGGCTCGGCGCAGGCCAAACTCCGCCACAGGGCGACCGTCGGCGGCGAGCACCACGCGCGCCGTCTTGGTGGCAACAAGCGTCTGGAAACCGACGACGTTGAGCAGCGCGGTCTCGAGCAGCTGGCACTCCAGCGCCGGGCCGGTGACGCGCACCATGGGCTCGCGCGGAAAGACGAGCTCGCCTTCGGGAACGGCGTCGATGTTTACATGCGCACGAAAATCACGCAGGTAGTCGAGGAATCCAGGCTTGAACATCGCGCCGCCGGCAGGGGCCTGGAGCGAGGCGAGGTAGTCGATGTCCTCGGGCGTAAAGCGTAGATTCTCGACCAGCTCGGGCAGTTCGGCGGTGCCGCACATGACGGCATACGCGCTGCCAAAGGGATGGTCGCGGTAAAACGCCGTAAAACAACCCTGCTCATTGGCCTTGCCGCTCTCCCACAGGCCCTGGGCCATAGTGAGCTCGTACAGATCGGTGAGCATTGCGATGTCGGTGGGATGAGAGATGTCGGTCAAAGCCATGGGGCGACCTTTCGGATGTGTGGTGCAGAATTTGAGGGTTGGACGAGAGCAGAGCATGCGGACATGACGCCCGATGCAAATCGGTTAGAGCAGGTCCATGCTGGTCAGGATCGTGTAGCCCATAAAGATGACAAACGCGATGAGGGCAAGGACAATGATGATTTTTTGAGCCGGCGCCATGCCAGGGATCTCGTTCTCGCCCGTAGGCTCCTTGGAGGTAACCATGCGCTGGGCAAAGGTCATCTCGTCACGACTCGGCTTAGGCTCGACGGACTTGGGACGAGCGGCCTTTTTAGGCTGAGGTTTGGGCGCGGCAGGTGCAGGC
>USGN01000298.1 GCA_900554255.1 uncultured Collinsella sp.
CAGAAAGCGACCCGTCAAATATTTCGCCGGGCCGGAAATATCAATCCCCAGCAGGGTGTGCCCCAGCCACAAAAACGCCGCGAGCACCAGCAATGGAATCACGCACGAGGTCACGATCATCACGATGACGCCTTCGATAAGGTCGGTCACCTGCTGCACAATTTCATCGGTCATCTGCTTGGCGCCGCTGGTCACCGACGTGACGAGGCCCGAGGCACCGTCGGCAAGCTGCTCGAGCACGCTCTTGGACTCTGCGGACTCGGTCTTTTTCTTGCTTGTTTTGGAGCTATCGCTATCTGCCGCACTCGCAGCGTCGGCCGCCTTTTGCTCGGCCGCCTCGATGCTAACGCGATACGTTTCGTCGACCTTCTGCGACACCCAAACGCTTGCAGGCACCAACGCCATGCCAATTATGGCGACCACCAGCACACGCGTTGCCACGCGGCGAATGACCGCGCTCGTGCTCCAGCGCCCGTGAATGCCGAGCGACACCGCAAAGAGCACCAACGCAAACGGGATTAAGATGCCCAAGCCAACCGACCACAAAATAGTCAGCAGATATTTCTCTAGGTATAGCACGGCAAGCACGATACCAAGGTTGCCTGAAAGCTGTGCGAGCTGCTCGGCGACCGGCGTTCCCGTATCACCAGGCAGCGCGGTAATGCCCGCAGACAGCGCCACGCACGAGGTCGTGAGCGCCAATACGTTACCTTTCTTTTGATCGATGACCTCGATGGTAGAGTCCCAAGTTTTGGTATCGGCGAAATGCGGTCGCGCTACAAAGCCCGACAGCAACGCCAGCACCACGAGCGCAACGATAAAGCCAATCTGCAGCTTTTTGTTTGCGCACACGACATCGGACAGGCTGGGCTGCAGCTCGGTTACCGTCGTGTGCTCGGTTATCTGGACAGGACGCCCATGAGCCATCTCGTGTGCGCCTCTTTTTTGTATTGACCCGTTATCCGGCATTTGGATACCTCCTCAGTCCGGCGTTTAATGCGAAAGGAAGTATACCCACCGAGCAAAAATCGAACGGGAGGACCAACGGAGCGCACCAAGACTGTCCCCAATGACTAGTCGTTTAAGAACGTCCCCAATGACTATCTCCGGATGAGTTGCGGTGGAATAGGGATTGTTTTGTGCCCGCCGGCCCCTATTCAGTCCCTATTTCACCGCAACTTGAAGTAGAACAGGAAAAGCCCTGCCGCGGGTAGCAGCAGAGCTTTTGGAAGGGGACTTGGTTGTGAGGGCTCGTTAGGCGAGCTTGGCCTCGAGCTCGGCGATGCGCTTGTAGGCATCGATGGTAAAGCGGGCCTGCTTCTCCAGGATCATAGTGGTCATGAGGGTGTCCTGAGCGTGAGCCATGATGAAGGTCATCTCCATCTCGCCACCGCCGGCCTCCTGCGAAAGCAGCTTGGTCTGCGTGTCGTGGGCACCGATGAGCGCATCGCTGGCATCCTTGTGCAGCTGCTCGGCCTTCTCAAAGTCACCCTCGCGAGCAGCATCGAGCGCTGCAAGCAGATCGGTCTGGGCGTCACCTGCGTATGCGACAATCTCGAATCCAACCATCGAGATTTCTTCTTTGGTTGCCATATTGCGTTCCTTTCACATATGAACCAATGGAGAGCATCGCGTCCGGGCATACGCGCTGCGTTCTGTATGGCAGAAACATTAACATTCAAACAAAAAAGAACAGCGCAAAACGTAATTTCAAGCTATGAACGGTCACTTTTCGCCCGTGAACGGTTTTTAAACCAATCTGAACAATATCGAACACAATTAGCGGAAACCCAAACAGGCCCGTGCCCTAGCGCCAATCGCGCACCGTATCGCCCTCGACGAGTACGCCCGGAAACAGCATGTGCTCCACACCGGGTTCAACGCCCTCGGCACCGGCGATCTTATCGACTGCCCACATGCCGACACGCTTGTTGTCAAAGCGCACGGTGGCCAGGCGACGATCGGGCACGATGTCGCCCAGACTGTCATCAACACCCACCACGCTCACGTCCTCGGGCACGTGCTTTCCGCGCGACTCGAGTCCGCGAATGCAGCCGTAGGCCATGGCGTCGTTGGAAGCATAAATGGCCGTACAGGTCGGATCG
>USGN01000299.1 GCA_900554255.1 uncultured Collinsella sp.
CAACGGTCCATCTTGTCGCGCATGGTGGCCAGTGTTCCGGCCAGAATGCCCGCAAGGACGTCACCCGAGCCAGCGGTCGCCAACGACGCCGGACCCGAGAGCGGCAGTAGCACGCGCTCAACGCCACAGATAGCCGTCGTCGGCCCCTTGGCAATAACTACGAGATTGTCGGAGCCAGCAGCCCAGACAACCTTCTGCGCAGCTGCAATCGCGGTACCAAGGTCGTTCACCTCGTCACCGGCAACCAGACGCGAAAGCTCACGATAGTGCGGCGTCATAACCAACGGCTGCTCGCGACGATACATCTCGGGATTGCTGTCGATGCCGTCGATTGCAATCTTGGCAAGGCAGTTGAGAGCATCGGCATCCAAAATAAGCGGCACGTCGAGCTCGAGCAGACCCGAAACCACTTGCATGGCACCGGCAGACGTCGTCATGCCGGGACCGCACAGTACGCAGCTGTACTTCTTTGCAATCTCGCACACGGTCATACGAGCAGCGGCACCAAAAGAGCCGCGGGAATCGGACGGAATAGCAAAAACCGGAATCGAGGGAAGTGCCATACGAATAAGATTGGCGCACGCATCGGGCGTCGCGACAGCCACATAGCCGGCACCCGCGCGGGCAGCAGACTTGGCGGCCATGATGGCAGCGCCAGGATACTGCGCCGAGCCGGCAACAATAAGGACGGAACCGCGAGAATACTTATCGATATTCGTGGGCAGCGGAGCAAAGAAATCCACCAGGTCACCGGGCTCGACAATCTCGGCGGCATGATCGACATCATCGATGACCTCATCAAGGCGATCATAGAGGCTACCGCACACCAGATCACCGGCGTACTCGGGGCCATCAGCGCTGTAGAGGCCAATCTTGGGCGTGATCATCGTGACGGTACGCTCGGCACGGATGCAGTCGTCGTCGACAACACCGGTTTCGGCATTCAGACCCGAAGGAACATCGATGGACACCACATGGTCGGCGCAGTCGTTAACCGTCGGAATCCAGATGGAAAACGGCGCACGCAGGTCACCGTGGAAACCGGTACCAAAAATAGCGTCAACAACAACGTCGGCCTTATCGATCAAAACCTCAAGCTCATCTCGTGAGGGACCGACGCACACATGTACGTCACGACCGGCGGTACGGCGGGCAACATGGCGAGCCAGAGCGGCGGGAATCTCATCCGGCTCAACCGGAGACACGATATCCACGTCAACGCCCTTATGACTCAAGATATCAGCCGCGACCCAGCCGTCGCCACCGTTGTTGCCAAAACCGACCAGAACAAGGACGCGATCGGGATTGAGTTTTAGAATTTCAGTAGCAGCAAACTCACCCGCCAGTTCCATAAGTTCGGCCTTCGAAGTTCCTTCGCGTTCGATAATATCCTCGAGGCGAACGACTTCCTCGGTACTCAAAACCGGTTTCATCTATGCTCCTAGCGCATCTTGTGGACCATCATCCAGATGTTCCGACAAAGCAGATTGTTGCAGCTGTTCGAGTTCATCCAGGACTGAACGAGCCTCTTTAAATGTCTGAGCAACGCGCTCCTTCGTGCTCACTTTCTCTTCCTTGGGTTTAGGTCGAGCATCCTCGGTGATCGCAATGGCATTAGCGACAGCCAAGTCACCCGTCAGGGTAATAGAAAGAGCAACCTCGACAACGCCCAATTCCTGGGCGATTTCGAGAGCGCGACCCGAAAGCAGCGCTTTTGGCTTGCCGAGCTTATCGCGCGTTACAGAAACGTCTTTACGGCCAACGCCCTGACTAAAGCCCGTTCCAAGAGCCTTAAGCACCGCCTCGCGAGAAGCAAAACGACTAGCATAGTGCGCGGCAGGGCGAGACGATGCGTCGCAATACGCACGCTCTTCATCGGTAAACACGCGTCGGGCAAACGCGGGCGTCTTCTCAAGGATTGATTTCATTCGGGAAATCTCGACGATATCAACGCCGATACCAGCTTCAGCCATGTTCACCTCCATATTGCACAGACTAAGTTATTGTAGCCCGTTCACAGAAGATGCGACAAACGAGGGTTATAAAACACAGCTACTATGTGAGACAAATTGCCCGCAAACGCAAAAAAGGGGGAGGCCGC
>USGN01000300.1 GCA_900554255.1 uncultured Collinsella sp.
TGATGGGGCGGGATGGCGGGTGCTAGCTGCTGCGTGGTTTTGCTAGTAGCTCACCTGGCAGGGGATGCCGAGGGCGCGCACGCGCGCGGCAATGGCGTCGAGCACCTCGGGCGCTGCTTTGGCAAGGCCGGCGACCGGTGTCTCGCGAGCCACCGTGTAAATGGTCGCCTCCTGCGGACGAATGCGCTCGAGTGCCGTGAGCCAAGGGCCAACGTGCTCCTCGCCGGTGTTATCGATAGACTTGCCCCGGTACTCGCCGGTCAAAAAGATCGTCTGGATAATAACGTGACCGTCAAAGCTTGCGAACGTCTCGATCTGGTGCTCGACGTCGTAGGGGCCAACAGGCTGGTCGAGCAGCTGGATAAACGCCGGGTCGACGGTATCGAGCTTAAGAATGTTGTCGTCGACCATCATGAGCGCGTCGTGCACCTCGGGGCGATCGGCGCGCGTGCCGTTGGAAAGCACGGCAATCTTGGTGTTTGGGGCTAGCTGATCGCGAAGCGCGACAGCGCCGGCGATGGCCTGCGGAAACTCCGGTGCGGCGGTGGGCTCGCCGTTGCCTGCGAAGGTGATTACATCGGGGAGCTCGCCCTCGGCTGCCATCTCACGCAGCTTTGCCTCGAGCGCGTCGAGTACTACGGCGGCTGTGTTGTACGGCTCATGGCAGGGGCGCTCGGCATTGAGGCCGTTTTCGCAGTACATGCAGTCGAACGTGCAGATTTTGCCGCTGGCCGGCATCATGTTGACGCCGAGCGAGAGACCAAGGCGACGGCTGCGAACGGGCCCAAAGATGGGGCTGGCATTCAGAAACGTAGACATAGACAAAAGCTCCTCTAGACAGTTAAGCTTAAGCATAGCATCGGCCCCAGTGCCGATTGCTGGTCTGGGTGCTGTTGTTTAAGCCGAAACTATGCGGGGATGGCAATTATCCCTGCGTTTGATGCTTTATCCGCACTGCCGGAGACTCGGAATTCGGAAGTATGCGGTAAAATCCTGGACTGCCGACCACATGGCAAAGCATCAACGCCTTAACCTGCGGTTCCTCTATCGTAAAAGTGTAGTGTGTCTGGCGCGTTTTGATTTTGCCGCATACTTCTGCGAAGTGCTTTCGTAAGTGTGGGGAAAACGGAGATTTGCCGACTAGACGCCTTTTTTAGCCCTTTATGATCTGCGGCTTTGTTGCCGAAAAAACCGGTTGCGCTCGGCTGTTTCCGATTTTTCCCCGCGCTTCCGAAAACCTGCCACGATAGGGCGCGAGACGAGTACAGTAAACGCATTGAATGATGCATAAATGGCGTCGACTTGGTCGAGTTGCATCTTGAGCGGTCGGGCATTGATGACGATAGGATTACAACATGAACTTCACGGTCAATAATGCAGGCACCAGAATTGCCTGTCGCGAGTTTGCCGGATCGGACGTATTACCTGATGCGCCTGCCTTGGTGTGTGTGCACGGCGCTTGCGTCGACGGCACGTTTTTTGACGGAATTGCTCGCGAGCTTAGCCGTGGCTATCGCGTGATTACCTACGACCGTCGCGGTTGTGGCGAGAGCGATGAGGCGGCGGACGGGCGCTATGACCTGGGAGCTCAGGCTGCCGATCTGCAAGCTGTCATCGAACACATTGGCGCTCCGTCAAACGTACTCGCGCACAGCGCCGGCACGCTGGTGGCCCTTGAGCTTCTTCGCGTAAACCCCGCGGCCGTCTCGCGTGTAATCCTGCACGAGCCGGCCGTAACGGATGAGGGCGTTGGCTTGGGCACGGCTCCAATTTTGCTCGAGATGATTGCGGCGGGTAAGGTCTCGAGGGCGCTAAGGGTCTTTTTGGGTGCGCTTGGCGATTCGGATCCCGAGGCGCCCAGGACGACTGATGCCGAGGCCAGGCATGCCCTGCGCAACGGGCGTTGCTTTATGGCGAACGAGTATGAACTCGCCATGACGTACGTTTCCGATTGGGAACGCGTTCGTGTATCAAAAGCCGTTGCCGCTGTATGTCTTGGCGAGCTTTCGCTCGAAACGCCTCGTGCGAAGGGTGCCCGAGCGGCTGCGGCACGTCTTTGCTGCCCGATTGTGATAGTGCCCGGTGCCCATAACGGCTT
>USGN01000301.1 GCA_900554255.1 uncultured Collinsella sp.
AAATCGACGGCTTTTGCTTAAAGAACTGCGTCGTATCGCTCGGGTGCACCGGCTTGCCACAGTCCTTGGCTTTAAACATCTCGTGCAGCGAACGGCGCTCCTCGGGCTTAGACCAGTAGAAATCAAAGTTCGCCTTCGCAAAGTCGGCATTATTGCTATCGGCGGCCGAGACAAGCTTTTCGAGAGCGTCGGACGCCATAAAGTCATCGGACTCCAAGATGCCCACGTACTTGCCACGCGCCATCTCCAGACCGTGGTTCATCGAGTCGCCGTAGCCGCTGTTGGCCTTGTCGATCATCTTGACGCGCCTATCGCGCTCCATATACTCGCGGATAATCGCCGGCGAGTTGTCGGTCGACCCGTCGTTAATGCAGATGATCTCAATATCCTTGAGCGTCTGCGCCATAGCGGAATCGAGACACTCGCGCAGGTAGCGCTGAACATTGTAAATGGGAATAAGTAGCGACAGAACAGGGCTGCCAGAGGCGTTAGTAGACAAATGTGCTCCTTAGGAAATACCTGTCGTTTCATGGTATCAAAGGGTCAGCGCGCCAGCGGGCGTTTATATAATCTATGGAGCCTCTTGCGGGCAAAGCAGCCCCACATCATGCGGCGGGCCCATGGCAGGTTCCTGCGTTTTATTCAAAGCTTGCCGCTAAGGTGCGCCGAGCCTTTACAATAGGACAGTCCCAAGGACGTATTCGATAGCTTCCGTGCAGCGCTCGCCCGCCGCACGTGAAAGGATATATTGCCCCATGCCTTCAACCCTTCCCGCCCCCATCGATAAGCTCGCCATCGTCGTCGTTACGTACAAACGCCAGGAACTCCTGGCCAATTTGTTCGACTCCATGACCGAGCTCACGGCCGCGCCCTGGCGCATCGTGATTGTCGATAACGAAAATTCGCGCGAGACCGAGGCCATGTGCACCGCATTCAACGAGCGCCTGGCCAACCTGTGGGGCATCGACACCGAGCAACCTGACGCGCAGGGCGGCACCGACCGCGTTATCTACGCGCCGCAGCTTGAAAACGGTGGCGGCGCGGGCGGCTTCTCCGCCGGCACCAAGTGCGCCTACGACCTGGGCGCCCAGTGGTTCTGGGTGATGGACGACGACGTGCTCGTCATCCCCGAAGGCATCGAGCGTCTTGCCAAGTGGACCGACCGCTACGATGTCATCCAGGGTTCGCGCCTGGACTTTGACGGCGGCGCCTTCTTTTGGCAATACCAACTCATCCTTTCACTCGGCATTCCCAACCCTGTCGCCAAGTGGGACCTGGGACCCGAGGGCTACCGCGCCATGAACCAGCTATGCTTTGAGGGCGGCATGTTCTCGCGCCGCGTGGTCGACAAGATCGGCCTGCCCGATGCGCGATTCTTCATCTACGGCGACGATGCCTGCTATGGTTACGTGGCCAGCCAGCACTTCCCCGCCGCCGTGGTCGCCGACGTGGTGCTCAAGCGCGCCCGCGCTGTCTCCAACTGGGACATCGCCGGCAAGCGCCAACTCAACTCCACGAGCGACACCAACCGTTACTACATCATGCGCAACCGCGGCTATTTAGCCCGTTACATGCAAATCTACGGTGACTACCACCCCATGCTGTTCCGCTTGGGCAACGCCGCGACCTTCTGCAAGGAGTTCATCCGCTTGGCTGCGGTAGACAAATGCTTTAAGACCGGTATCCCAGCGCTGCGCCGCGGCATGAAAGACGCCCGCAAAATCATCAAGGATCCCGACTGGAAGCCCATGCCGCCCCTGGAGGACGCGGAGTAACAGAAGCCGAACACGCCCCGCTACTTAAAGCCGCTGGCACACTACGGACACGTGCTGCCCGTCAAAGCCAAAGCCCCAGCGCACGCGGCCGACACCTGGTCGTGGCACGCGAATCTCGTCGATACCGTCACGTTCGATGTCGAGCAGCGCCTGAACCGCCAACAGTTCCAGACCCAGAACATCCACGTCGGGGTCATACATCATGTTCATAGTGACAAGCGGACGTTCGTCGAGCATGCCGAGGGTATCGGCCACATCGAGCATCCTTCCCGTAGGGAACACCTGGATATCCCAGCGATCCGCCCCGCGCTTTCGATTGG
>USGN01000302.1 GCA_900554255.1 uncultured Collinsella sp.
GCGCAGCGGGGGTCCTGCCATGTCCGAGGACGATTTGGGGGCAAAGCCCCCTGGCCTCCCCGGCGAGTATACGGGACGGCGACTACAGGTATTCGATCTGGGCGCCTTCCGTGTCGCACGTCAGAATATGCGTATCACACTTAGGGAACTGTTCGCGCAGCTTGACCTGTAGGAACTTTGCCACGATGGTGTCGTCGGTCACAGCCATGAGGGTCGAGCCGGAGCCGCTGATCCAGATGGTCTTGGCGCCTCCGTTAAGGCAGGTGTCGCGCACGGCGTTGTAGTCGGGGATGAGGCGGCGGCGATAGGGCTCCTGGATGCGGTCGTCGTTGGCGGCGGCAATCAGGTCAAGGTCACCAGTCTCCAGGCCGCGCGTCATGCCGGCGATGCGGCCCATTTGCCATACGGCGGTGGAGAGTGGAATCTCCTGCGGCACAACCTTGCGCGCTTCGCTCGTATGCACCTCGTAGGGCGGAATCACGGTAATAAAACGCAAGCGATCGCTCACCTCGTAGCGCAGGCACTGGGGGAGCGAATCGGTCGGCGTAAAGGAGCAGACGGCGCCGCCCAGGATAGCGGGGGCGACGTTATCGGGATGCCCCTCGACCTCGGTGGCAATGCGGACAAGCTCAGCGCGGTCGACGGTGTGGCCTGTCAGTGCGGCGGCGGCCATAATGCCGGCGACGACGCAGGTGGAGCTGGAACCCAGGCCACGGGCGACGGGCACGTCGGTCTGAATGTCGATAGCAACGGGAAAAGCCGGCTCGCCCCACGCGGCCAGAGCATCGACAAAGCTCACATAGACCAGGTTATTCTCGTTTTGGAACTCCTCGGGGCAGCCCGTGATGGTGAGCTTGTCGGCGCGCTCGAAGGTGAAGTGCGAGTAGAGACTGACGGCCATGCCGAGGGTATCGTAGCCGATGCCTAGGTTGGCGCTGGTTGCTGGGACGGTGATTTTGATCATGTGGGTCCTCCTGGGCGGGTCTGGCCGTTTAGTTCGCTGCTCGGGCAGTCCTGCGCAAGACGGAAAGCACATTAAGTGCTTTCCTTTGCGTGCGGAACTCGCGACAAACTTAAACCGCAGGCCGCCCGGCCCGGGAATCCGACATGCTCGTCGAGGCAACGCTACCTGCTAAAAAGGGACAGGTTTATTTTGGTCGGTTTTATCTGGGGAAACGTCGCACTCCAGCGCTTGTCCGCACTCACCTATTACCTGTAGATCGGCGACGTTTTCGGAAGTATGCGGCAAATTTTGGACTTGCTGAGCGCACAGGGGTTTTGCGATAACAAACCCGCAGGTAGAGCGCTTGAGCATATGCGGTGTGGTCGACCCATCAAGATTTTGCCGCATACTTCCGAAATTCAGACGAATATCACTCATAATAACCGCCCATTTACCGCAAAATAGGCCGCTTCCCCTAGTAGGAAGCGGCCCCAAATCTTACGAATAGATGATGGTAAAGGGTACTTCTGCTTCGGTCTCTCCTGTTGACGTGCACCTCGTGCCCTCAAGCGTTACTGAGACCACTTGGTCGACATCAATCAACTTCGTTGGCACCCAGATGTTCTCTCCGCTATTGCGCGCATAAGAAAAATATAAGTTGAACACCCCTGCGTCGTCATCTTCGATAATCTGCTCCGATCCATCCTTGTAGCTGACGGTCAGCTTATTATCAACTGCTTCATAGCCCAAATCATCGATGTGCGTCTGGATGGAAAACGGACTGATCTCGAGAGACGAGTCACCGGAGCGGAGTTCCTTTGTATCGACGTACGCTCCAACGCTAAACTCGGGCGTCGATGCTTTAAACTGCCTCGCACTCTCACCTTCGCCCTCGGTCCACTGGATATTCCAGGTGACCGCATGTTGAAAACCTCGCTCGCGATCCATAGAAGCAAAGTACATCGTGCCATTAATGACCGTGTCGCTTGATGTGTCCTTATCAATTGTGCAGCGTGTGTCAGCCCATTCCTCGCCGAAGTTCATGCTGGGCGTGCCGATGCCTTGTTCTTCTTCACCATAAAGAACAAGTTCGCCTGTCTCTGCTGCTGGCTTGTAGTAGTTAACTCCATTTGGATTGGACAACGTAAACGT
>USGN01000303.1 GCA_900554255.1 uncultured Collinsella sp.
TCGACGATGCCGTTTCCGACGAAGACCTGGCGCGCATTCGCCATTACTATATCAACGCGGTCGAGTCGCGCGAGAAGAATCTGGACGTGCTGACCGACATGGAACAGGCCGAGGTGAAGCCCGTCGCCGTGCTGGAAGGCTTCACCAAGATGACCGACGCCGAACTGGAACCCTGCTGCAAGCGGTACGGGCTGGCGATGAATGCCGACGACCTGCGCGAGGTGGTGAAATATTTCCGTGCCGAGGGGCGCGACCCCTACGAGACCGAGTTGCGCATCCTCGACACCTATTGGAGTGACCACTGCCGCCATACGACCTTCACCACCGAGCTGGAGGGCATCACGGTCGAGGAGTCGTTCGCAAAGGACGAGATCGAGGATTCGCTGGCCCTCTACCTGCGCATCCGCCGCGAACTGGGGCGCGAGCACAAGAGCATCTGCCTGATGGACATGGCGACCATCGGCGCCCGCTACCTGCGCAAGAAAGGGCTGCTGGACGACCTGGAAGTGAGCGACGAGAACAACGCCTGCTCGGTATACGTCGATGTCGATGTCGACGGGGCGACCGAGAAGTGGCTCCTGCAATTCAAAAACGAGACCCATAACCACCCGACCGAGATCGAGCCGTTCGGCGGCGCTTCGACCTGTCTGGGCGGCGCTATCCGCGACCCGTTGTCGGGGCGCAGCTACGTCTACCAGGCCATGCGCGTGACGGGTGCCGGCAATATCTACCAGAAGGTATCCGATACGCTCGAAGGCAAGCTCCCACAGAGCGTCATTTCGAAGAAGGCCGCCGCGGGCTACTCCAGTTACGGCAATCAGATCGGGCTGGCAACGACCCATGTGCGCGAGATTTACCACGAGGACTATGTGGCCAAGCGCCTCGAAGTCGGTGCCGTGGTCGGTGCCGTGAAGGCTGAAAACGTCCGCCGCGAAAAGCCCGTCCCGGGCGACAAGATCGTCATGCTGGGCGGCCGCACGGGGCGTGACGGTATCGGCGGCGCCACGGGTTCGTCGAAAGAGCACAATACCAAGTCGCTCGAAACCTGCGGCAGCGAGGTGCAGAAGGGCAATGCCCCCGAGGAGCGCAAGCTCGAACGCCTGTTCCGCCGCCCGGAGGTGACGCGGCTCATCAAGAAATCGAACGACTTCGGTGCCGGCGGCGTCAGCGTCGCTATCGGCGAGCTGGCCGACGGGCTGGACATCTACCTCGACCGTGTGAAGACCAAGTATAGCGGCCTGAATTCCACGGAACTGGCGATCAGCGAGTCGCAGGAGCGTATGGCCGTGGTCGTCGAGGCGAAGGACGTCGCCGAATTCATGGGCTACTGCCGCGAGGAGAATATCGAGGCGGTCGAGGTGGCCGACGTGACGGATACGGCCCGTATGCGGATGTTCAACAAAGGGCGCAAAGTCGTAGACCTCGCCCGTGAATTCATCGACAGCGCCGGGGCGAAGCATTATGCCGAAGCCATGATCGGCGAGGTGGAGAACCGCGATCCCTTTGCCCGCGAGGTCGTGGGCGCGACGTTTGCCGAACGCTTCGAGGAGAACCTGCGAGACAACAATGTCGTCTCGCAGCGCGGCCTGATCGAAATGTTCGATTCGACGATCGGCCGTTCCACCGTGCTGATGCCGTTCGGCGGCCGCACGCAGGGCAGCGAAACGCAGGTGTCGGTGCAGAAACTCCCGACCGACGGTTACACCGACACGGCCAGCATCATGGCCTTCGGCTACAACCCGCGGATCGCGTCGTGGAGCCCCTATCACGGCGCGGCCTATGCCGTCGTCGAGGCGGCGGCGAAGGTCGTGGCGGCGGGCGCGCGATACGACCGGATGCGCTACTCCTATCAGGAGTATTTCGAGCGCATGACCCACGACCCCGAGAGCTGGGGCAAACCGCTCGGCGCGCTGCTCGGTGCGCTGAAGATGCAGGTCGAACTGGGCCTGCCCTCGATCGGCGGCAAGGACTCGATGTCGGGCACGTTCCAGCATATCAACGTCCCGCCCATGCTGATGGCCTTCGGCATCACGACGGTGAATGCCGGGACGGTCATTTCGACCGATTTCAAGAAGGCCGGCAACCGTATCTACCT
>USGN01000304.1 GCA_900554255.1 uncultured Collinsella sp.
GCATCGGCGGTGCCGGCACCATTGCGGACCCTGCCAAGACTGCCATCCTGCTGAACAAGTATGTCAAGGACGCTCCGTTTGCGGACCCCGAGGAGAGCCCGTTCATGAGCAACATCCACATGCTGAAAGACGATCCCAACTTCGAGGTCTAAGCACCTGCCTTTCTGCCGCCTCCCGTTTGCCGGGAGGCGGCTTTTTTGCTGCCAAAGCGCCCCGAAATATGCGTTTTGCCGACGTTCTGACCAAAACCTTGCCACGAGCTTGACGGGCTGGTCAGCTTTTGGTCAGCAATTGGTTTGACACGTAAAACCAAGATTGCGATTGCGCCGCTTTGCGCCCTAGTCGCCCAGACAATGGTGGTACGGGCATTTGCCCGGTGCTACCTTGAGAGGAGCGGCCGTGAACAAGAGCAAGCGCATCGCCATCAGTCTGGTCGCGGGCGTGCTCGCTGCTCTGCTCTGCATGGTTTACGGCTCGTCGATCCGCTCGCAAGCCGAACAGGTCCAGGCTGAGACCTTGGCCAAGTACGGTGGCGATCGCGTCGAGGTATGCGTCGCGGCGCGCGATATCGATGTGGGCGAGACCCTCGATGAGACCAATGTCATAACCCAGGAATGGCTGACGAGTCTGCTGCCGCGTGACGCGGCGACCGAGCTGCGCCAGGTGCGCGGCGACGTGACGACTTCGCGTATTCCCAAAAACGCCGTGATCTGCAATGTCTACACCAAGGCCGAGAGCCACAAGCTCGAGGTGCCTAAGGGCAAGGTCGCCGTTTCGGTGGCGGTCGATGCCGAGCACTCGGTCGGCGGCGCCACGGGCGTGGGCAGCTACGTGGATGTGTATGTGCAAAAAGACGGCGTAACCGATCGGCTGTGCGGCGCGCACGTGATCGATACCAGTGAGGATTCCGGTGCCACGCGCGAGGGCAAGATCGAATGGGTGACGCTGGCGGCTGACCCCGAAGACGTCAAGGAACTGCTGGGAGCTTCGGGTAAGGGAACGGTCAGCTTGACGATTCCCGCCACGGCGCGCGGCAAAAAGAGCGGAGGCGACGAGTGATGAAGGCGATCTGGCTTGCGTGCTGCGCGTGCGGCGATTACGGGCTGTTGCAGCGGGAAGTCGAGGGCCGTGATGCGGGTGCACAGGTGCTTCGCGTGGGTGACCTGGACGGGCTGATTTCCATGGCGCGGGCGTTTCCGTCGCGCCGCGGGGCTGCCATCATCGCGGCGTCTCTGTTCGATACCGAAGACGTGCGGAAGACCGTTGCGCGCCTGACGGCCGAGGGCCGTGTGAGTCGCGTCGTCGTGTTGATCGAGACGCTTGACCCGTCGGATATCGAGGGGCTGTTTCGCGCAGGGGCGACCGAGGTCATCGCTGCGCACAGTATATGCGGCAACGGGCGTGCGGGCGAGGGGGCGGTTGATTCCGATCGGCGCATGACGATCGAGCCCGATGCTTTTGTTGATAGGGAACCCGGGGCGCCTCGCGCTACAAGAGGCCCGCGTGTTGATGAATATGGAAAAGCGGAAGCCGAGCATGGTCGGCGTCCCCGGGACCCCCTTGTATACGATGACGCTGGAGAGCCAGCGCAGCATGCTGACGACTCCCCGGCTGCAGATATGGGATACGTGCACGGCGTGAATCTGGCGGATGAACTCGACGAAGTTGAGGGCTTTGCCGGGTGCGGCGAGTTGTCGCTGATGCGGCATGAACAGATTGCACAGAACGAGCCTGCCTCGCAGACCGAACAAGCCGCCATGCCGGCTTGGACGCAGCGTGTGGTTGCGGCGGGGGAGACGGGGACGCTGTCACCGACGCCCGCTCCGCCGCCTTCGATGCCGCCGGCAGACGCTGCCGCTCCGCAGCATCGAGCTCCGGTCATCTGCGCCATTTCGGGTTCGGGCGGTTGCGGCAAGTCGACGATCGTTGCCACCATGGCGCATGCGGCGTCGCTGTTGGGTTTGCGTGCCGCTGTGCTCGATTTGGACCTCATGTTTGGAAACCTATACGATCTGCTGGGTGTCGATGCCCCGCATGATATGGCGACGCTTATCGAGCCGTCGGCGGCGGGCGCGCTTGCCGA
>USGN01000305.1 GCA_900554255.1 uncultured Collinsella sp.
CCAGGACCGTCGATCCGATCTGGACCTCGTTGGCAAGGGACTCTGGGATGCCGTAAGCAAACGGTTCCGACAGCGCACGGGTGGGGATGTCGAGGACCACGCTCGCGTAGGCGGCAGGGGGCTCGGGCGCAGGCTTAGACTGAGCCGAGGCAGCGGCAGGCTTGGGCTTCACCGGAGCTTCCTCCGGTTCCGGCGAACCAAACAGCGACAGTTGTTGAGCCATACACCACCTCTAACGAACGGACCTGAAAGGGGTGGGACAAAATAATCAGTAGTGTTTGTCCCATGGCAGACGCGATTGTCGAGCTTGTTATGACGTTCGAACATGGGACAAACACTACTGATTATTTTGTCCCAGCAACCCACTCATCGGTACAGAAACAAGAGCCCCGCTCGAGGGAACGGGGCTCGGATACATGCGTTTACGCGGCTGCTACAGCGCCATCGTGCGGGCGCGGTCGATACGCGCCAGGCAGTCGTCGCGGCCGACGAGCGCCATGGTCTCGCCCAGCGGGGGGCTCACCATGTTGCCGCAGACGGCGACGCGCACGGCCTGGAACACCACGCGCTTCTTAAGGTCCATCTGCTCGGGCAGCGGCTCAAGCGCGGCGTCGATGTTGGCAGCCGTCCACTCGTTCACGCCCTCGAGAGCGGCCTTGGCGGCATCCAGAATGGCACCCATGCCCTCCTTGGCCAGGCCCTTGTTGACGGACTTCTCGTCATACTCGAGCGTCTCGACCGTAGCGAAGATGGGAGCGGCGACGGTCACGGCGTCGGCCGGCATCTTGGTGCGCGGCTTGACGATGGCGGCAAGCGCGTCGATCCAATCCTCGCCGTACTCGACATTACCCTCGATGAGACCCGCCTCGTGCAGCTCGGGGACCATGATCTCGTCGGCAAACTGAGCATCGGACATGCCGTTGATGTACTCGGCATTGACCCAATCGAGCTTCTTGGGATCGAAGGTCGCCGGGTTCTTGGAGATGCGGTCGAGTGAGAACTTGTTGGCCAGGACATCGCGCGGGATGATCGTGGTCTCGCCGTCGAGCGACCAGCCGAGCAGCGCCAGGTAGTTGACGAAGGCGTCGGACAGATAACCGGCGTCGCGGTACTCCTCCACCGAGGTGGCGCCGTGGCGCTTGGAGAGCTTCTTGCCGTCGGCGCCCAGGATCATGGAGATGTGAGCGAACGTGGGCACGGGAGCGCCGAGGGCCTCGTAGACCATGACCTGACGCGGGGTGTTGGACAGGTGGTCGTCGCCGCGGATGACATGGGTGATCTTCATCATGGCGTCGTCGACGACGGTCGCGAAGTTATACGTGGGCGTGCCATCGGAGCGGAAGATGACAAAGTCGTCGAGCTCCTTGGCGTCGAAGGTCACCTCGCCGTGGACGGCGTCGTGGATGACGACGTCGCCGCGGTCCTCGGGCACCTTGATGCGCAGGACGTAGGGCTCGCCGGCCTCGATGCGACGGCGCGCCTCCTCGGGATCAAGATCGCGGCAGCGGCGCTGATAGCCCTGGAAGGGGTCCTTGCGCTCCTGCGCGGCCTTGCGGTCGGCGTCGAGCTGCTCCTTGGTGCAGAAGCAGGGATAGGCCTTGCCCTCGTCCCAAAGCTTCTGGGCGGCCTGCTTGTACAGGTCCAAGCGCTCAGTCTGGGCGTAGGGGCCAAAGTCGCCGCCTACCTCGGGGCCCTCATCCCAGTCCAGGCCAAGCCAACGCATGGCGCGCAGGATGATCTGCGTGTTCTCATCGGTGGAGCGGGTGGGGTCGGTGTCGTCGATGCGCAGGATGAACGTGCCGCCGTTTGCGCGGGCGAAAGCCCAGTTATAGATAGCGGTGCGGGCGCCGCCGATGTGCAGCTTGCCCGTCGGTGAGGGTGCAAAGCGGACGCGAACGTCTGATGCCATGGATATCTCCTCGATTGCAGGATGGATGTCTAACCGCATCAGTATAAAGCATCAAAGCAACCTCCGCACAAAGGGCACCGACCCAATCATTGGGGACAGACTTAAATGACCAGTCGTTGGAGACGTTCTTAGTTTAAGGCTGGTCATTTAAGTCT
>USGN01000306.1 GCA_900554255.1 uncultured Collinsella sp.
TATACCAGGCTGAAAACATCGTGTGTAATAAAGGTGCGTAGTAGTCTCGTCTCATACAGCAATAGGGACCTCTTTTGGACGTTCTGCCTTTGGAGCGTCGGCGAGTCGTGCCTCGATGGAAGCTTTGGACACCATGCGCTTGGTGCCATCCTTCCATGAATCCAACAGTCCAGCATTTATCAGTTGCGATACTCTTGCCGAGCTAACGCCAAGCATGCGCGCGGCGTCCACTGCGGTGACGGCGGGGATATCGTTGAGTTTGCGACTGACGGCCACGGAGATAATCTTGCCACCGTGCTGCGGCTCGTGGCCAAAGTCCGGCGCAAGCAGGTCAACGCCGCCCATTAGGTGGTCATCGACCATGCATGCGAGAAAATCAGCGGCACTTTCGACAGCGTCGTTTAGGTCGGATCCGAACGTTCCACCTCCGCCCAGCGAGCCACATGGCACAGCGTCGACAACACCGTCCGAATCAAAGAACTCGAATTCCCATACGTAAACCATGTAAGACCTCCTTTAATGGCAAATAATACGAGGCGTACTCCTAGAAGCATTGCCAGTTGCATCGATGCAGCTAATCATGTCCATCTTAAAGCCTCGCGCGGACTCGAATTTCAATGTCGCCTAGCGCCTTCGTGCAGGATTCCCGAAGTGACTAAAATGTGACCATAGAGGCAGTTTTAGCGAACCCCACGGGAGTGACGCGTATGGACAACAACACGCTGATATTCCAGGACAAAGGTTCGGGTAGGTTTAAAGACGTCAAGATCTACCCTAACCGTATTGAGGTGCTGAAGAAGGGTACGTTTGGTGGCAAGCACACCGAGATTGTCTATCTTAAGGACATCACGGGGGTCAACAGGATCAAGGGCCGCGACGTTTTCCTACGTAACAGGCTGTTGACTGCCTGTGTCTTTAGCCTGAGCAGCCGTGCGAAGGCCCAGGAGTTTGTTAACGCGCTGAACATGGTGATGTAGCCCATGGCGGCGTTCGGGCCAAGGTAAAAATCGGGGGCACAGAACGGTGTCCTGCGCCCCTCATTAAATCGATGTGTCCAAAAGGGCCGGCTGGCCTAATCGTCAACGTCTCCGTTGTCTTCGCGGTCATTTGCAAGCATTGCTGCGCCGGCGACCGTCGTCGCCACGGCGGCAGCGGCGAGCCCGGCGGCAATGCCGGAGCCGTCGCCCGTGTCGGCGAGTTTTCCGCCCGAGTTCTTGCCCTTGTTGCCCTTACCGTTCTTATCAGCGCTGCCTGCGTTGGAACCCGTGCCACCGTCGGTGCCGGTGCCGCCTGCACTGTTCGAGGCCGCTACGGTAAAGCTCGCGGCTCCGTCATTAGCAAGCTTGTAGTTTTGCGCCGCGTCGCCCAAAAGACCGTTCGCGCGCACCCAGTACGTTCCCGCGGTAAATGCCTCGCCCTCGACCATTGCCGTGCCCGGAGCGCCGTCCGCGCCGTGCACAAACTCGAGCTGGGCCGTGCAGGCATCGGTTTCGAGCTTGCCCTCGAGTGATGCCGCAATCTTGGCGCGCACGTCTTCGCCGGCCTTAAGGCCTTCGAGCCCCTCAAAGTGGGGTGTCAGTGCGCGCGGATCGATATCGATGGGCACGGATCCCTGCAGCCCCGTAACGGTCTCGTTGCCCAAGGCGTCGACATCCACGTATTCGATGGTAAACGCATGGCCCGAAGCCGCCACGTTGAGTACGTTGCTGCTGTCGACAAGGCGGAAATGGCCCTCGCCAACGGTCTTGCCATCCTGGAGCGAGGCATCGCTCAGCGAGTCGCCGTACGTCATGCGCATGCGGGTCGGGAGGCAGCACGAAGCCGACTGCGTGTGCTTCGTATCGTAATTGTAATTGCGCTGGTAGATGCTCCGGGCCAGCGCCGCATCAACAAAGTCGGATGCGATGATGCCAATGTGCTTGAGGTAATCTGACTTTGTATCCTCGGTGCCGCTGGGATTGATGTACGGGCTCTTGTACAGATGCTCGTTGACTACTCGTGCCGAGGTAAAAGGATTGCCTCCGTGCGACAAGCCCGTGCAGCTGGT
>USGN01000307.1 GCA_900554255.1 uncultured Collinsella sp.
CCCCAGCGTTACAGATTGAGACATTCAGAGCTGCACCCACCAATAATTGTTACGACGTAGTCTAAAGAAAGTGCCATTCATATATATGTTGGGGGCATCCCTCTATCTAGTTTTGTCTCAATACTCTGAGCGACTGTATCTACAAGGCCCGACGATCGGCTTCGCACTTGCCCTAGAGCCCGATCTCCGCGATTATCTTTTTCATCTCGATGGCCCATCCGAGCTGCTCCTCGATGTACGTCGGCCATGCGTCCTGGTGGCCCTTGATGGGGTGGCCCGCCTTGTAGAAGCGCAGTCCCGAGGCCTTTTTCGCATCGAAGGGTGCCGCCGTCAGCCCGAGGCGCTCCTCGAAGACCCCGCTGTTGGCGATGGCGCGGTGCCCGATCTCCTTGTCGTCGTCCACGTACAGCTCGATGCCCGTGCGGCCTTTGTGCGTATCGATGAGCAGGGCGAGATGGTATGCCGAGACCCCCAGGCGAAGCGTCGACCAATGGTCCTTGCTGGGCTTCTGCGGGCTGAACTCCTTGAGGAACTCCGGATGGCCGTCCGCCACCTCGCGGTAGGCCGTCCAGTACGCCAGCTTGACCTTTTCGGTCTCGCTGAGCCCCTCGGAGAGCCTCACGGTCTTGGTCCACTCGTTCGGCTGCTCGACCACGTTGAAGCGCGGGGCGGGCAGGGAGTCCCCGATCTTCCAGAGCTCGACCTCGACTAGGAAGAACCCGAAGTCGCTGTCGGTGTGCTGGTTGAGCCACTCGATGGCCTGGCGGTGCTCGTCGCGTGCGCGGGCCACCACCCATATGACGACCTCGGCGCCCTTGCCGGCGGCGTACGTGATCACCTTGCCGAGGTGGTCGTGGTTGGTGTCCTCGAGCTGGTTCTCGATGATCACCTTGCGGCCCGTACCGGACTCCTGCGCGTAGATGTCCACGTTGAACGATCCGACCGAGGACTCCGTCTCTATGAGCTCGAGCTCGATTCCGACCGCCATCCCGAGGGTTGCGAGGTTCTGCTCCTCGGCCAGCCACTTGGTGAAGTCGTGGGCCTCATGCGGCCACACCTCGCGCAGGGGAACTTTCTGAATGGTATCAAGGTTATAGGACTTCATCTGTCGCCCCATCGGCTAAGGGAGGCATCAGCGTCGTTGTAGAGCCTCTTGCCATCAAACGAGCGCAGAAGAAGATCACGACGCTCTTCGAGGTCTTTCAGCTCGCAGGGGAACACAAACAGCATCACATTTTGATGGTACTTGTAGTCGGCATAAACGTCCGGATCGCCCTGGCGCGTGGGCGTGGATAAGATATCCTCCGACATGTGCTCGCTCGAACCAACGTAAATACCCAGGTAATCGCTGTAGTTCTTATCGTGGTCGCCCTTTTGATACTTTGCGATAAGGTAACAGCCGGGCATATCGAAACCGTTAAACGCAGCATCGGCAGCCTTGTCCTGCTGACAGACAAACTTGTGTAGGGGCATCACCGTCGACGCTCCTTCAAAAATCGATTGCCTTGCAGCGTTGATCTTCTTACGAGCCTCGGCAGCTTCTCTTGAATCCTGAAACGCTTTCGCAGCACCGCCCAGTGCGCCAACTGCCGCGCCGACGCCATCGGCCGCCGCATGCTGGAAAAGGTGGGTCTGGCCGACCGCCGCATCCTTTACGGCACCGCCGACGGCATCAACATCGACACCGAGCTGCTTTGCACCCTCAATGACGGCGGCCGCAGCACCCAGGACCTCCGCCGCAAGGTTCACCGTATCTTTGACGTTTTTAAGATTTACAGCCATCCAACTATTCCTTTCGCCATTCCGCTTTCCGGATCGGCCACGACTTTCAAGAAGCACCAGGCACTTGGCGCGGCTTCTCATGTCTATGCCGAATGCCTCTAACACCTAAGCAAGCAGTCTAATTCTTGCAGCGTAAAACGTAACAGCGAAACGTCTATTAATCGGTGAGTGCAGTGAGCGAATCGAGGAGTGCTCCGTGTTCATGTCTACCTTCAATATTCAAAGCCAGATTGGTATTAGCGCATCGATTGTATTAGAGCTT
>USGN01000308.1 GCA_900554255.1 uncultured Collinsella sp.
GTGTTTCGGGTGGCCAGAAGCAACGCCTGTGCATCGCGCGCACGCTGCTCAAGCATCCGCGCGTGCTCATTTTTGATGACTCCACCAGCGCGGTCGATATGGCGACCGACGCTAAGATTCGCGAGCACATCGCTCGGATTTCCGATACGACCGTGCTCATCATCGCCCAGCGTATCGCGAGCGTCATGGATGCCGATCGCATTGTGGTGTTGGACGACGGTCGTGTCCACGGCGTGGGCACGCACGAGGAGCTGCTGGCGGGCGACAACATCTACCAGGAGATTTACGCCTCGCAGATGGAGTTTGCGGGGAACGCGGACGCCGGCGACGGCTGCGACGATGGCTGCGCGAATGATTCGTTCTCCTCCGTCCCCAGCAGATCACCCTTGGAAGGGGGTGAGCGCCGTGCCTAAGACCGCAGCCCAAGCACGCCCGGCCGACCTCAAGCGCACTGTGCGCCGCTTGCTCTCCTACATGGGGCATGCCAAGTTCTCGTTGCTCGCGGTGGGCGTGCTCGCCTCCGTTGCCGCCATCGCGAGCCTCGCCGGCACCTACATGGTGCGCCCCATCGTTAACGGTTTGGCCACGGGCGGGGAGGAACTGCTTGCCAAGCAGGTCATCCTGACGGCGATCATCTACGCTGCGGGCGTGCTCTCGGCCCTGGGCTACTCGCAGATTATGGTGCGCGCGGCCCAACACGTGGTGTCCGATATTCGCCGCGACCTGTTCGCGCACATCCAGACGCTGCCGCTCAGTTATTTTGACAGCACGCGCTCGGGCGACATCATGAGTTTTTTCACCAACGACGTCGACACCGTCTCCGAGGCGCTCAACAACAGCTTTGCCAACGTGATTCAGGCCGCCATTCAGGTTGTGGGCACCACGGCTATGCTCATCATCCTTAACTGGCAGCTCACGATTATCACACTCGTGTGCGATGCGGCCATTGTGCTGTATGCGCGCTACTCGGGCGCGCGCTCTAAGCGTTTCTTTGCTGCCCAGCAGGCATCGCTTGGCGACCTGGACGGATATATCGAAGAAATGGTCTCGGGCCAAAAGGTCATCAAGGTCTTTAACCGTGAGGCAGCGAATGTCGCCGGCTTCACCTGCCGCAACGACGAGCTTCGCCGCACCGGTACCGCCGCCGTGAGCTATGCCAACTCCATGGTGCCCATGACCGTCGTGATTGGCTACGTCAACTATGCCATCGTCGCCGTGGCGGGCGGCATGCTCTGCATCAAGGGGCTCGCCGATGTGGGCGCACTTGCAAGCTACCTGGTCTTTGTGCGCCAGGCCGCCATGCCCATCAACCAGTTTACGCAGCTCGGCAACTTCTTGCTCAACGCGTTGGCCGGTGCCGAGCGCCTGTTTGCGGCTATGGACCTTGAGCCCGAGGTGGACGAGGGCTGCGTGGAGCTGGTGCAGACGGGCGATGCCGCGTGGGCGTGGAAAATTCCCGAGGGCCAGGGCGTGGGCGTCTACGGGCACCTGAATGACGTGGCAGCCGTTGATGAGTCGGGCCGCGCGGTGGCCGCCGACGGCACCGAGCTCACGTGCGGCTTGGTCCCGCTTGCCGGCGACGTGCGCTTCCATGCCGTGGACTTTTCCTACGTGCCGGGCGCCCGCGTGCTCACGGACCTCAACCTGTTTGCCAAGCCGGGGCAAAAGATTGCGTTTGTGGGCTCCACGGGCGCCGGCAAGACGACCATTACCAACCTCATCAACCGCTTCTACGAGGTCGATGACGGCGAGATCACGTACGACGGCATCGACGTCAAGCACATTGCCAAGGCCAGCCTGCGCGGGTCGCTCGGCATTGTGCTGCAGGATACGCACCTGTTTAGCGGCACCATTGCGCAGAACATCCGTTTTGGCAAGCTCGACGCGACCGACGAGGAGGTGCGCGCCGCTGCCGAGGCAGCCTGCGCCGACTCGTTTATCCGCCGCCTGCCTAGAGGGTACGACACACCGGTTACGGCCGACGGCGCTAACCTGTCACAGGGCCAGCGCCAACTGCTCGCCATCGCGCGCGTGGCCGTGGC
>USGN01000309.1 GCA_900554255.1 uncultured Collinsella sp.
GGCCGAGCGGTTCCAAGGCGAGGCCGCGGACCCGCGAGGAGGAGCTCGAGGAGCGGTGCCGTAGGCTCGAGGCCGAGGTGGCCTACCTAAAAAAATTACGCGCCCTGGTCGAGAGGGACGGGCTCTGACCAGGGCGAAGGCCGAAGCGGTCGCGGCCCTGCGCGCCGAGGGGCACGCACTCGGGCACCTGCTCGCATGCGCCGAGCTCAAGAGGTCGACCTACTACTACGCCCTCGCGCACCCGCCGAGGCCCACGCGCCCCGAGCTCCGGGAGGCGGCCGCCGAGATCTTCTCGCGCACCGCCAACGGCTGCGGGCACCGGCAGATAGCGATGTGCCTCAGGGCGGAAGAGGGGGCCGTGATAGCCGACAAGACCGTGCTCAAGATGATGCGCGAGATGGGGATTCGTTGCGGTATCAGACGCGAGACGGCCTACCACAGGTACAACTCGTACAGGGGCGTCGTCGGCAGAACGTTCGAGAACGTGATCGCGAGGGATTTCGACGCCGGGGCCCCGTGGCAGAAGCTGGGGACGGACGTCACCGAGTTCAAGGTGGCGGGCGGCAAGGCCTACTGGGCCCCGACGCTGGACTTCTGCACTAAGGAGATTGTGGCGAGCGACATATCGACCACGCCCGACATGGCCCAGCAGGCGAGGATGCTCGACGAGCTGCTGCCCAAGATCCCCGAGGGCGCCGCCCCGGCCATGCACTCGGACCGGGGCTGGCAGTACCAGCACGCATCATACACATCCAGGCTCGAGGCCGCCGGCATCGTCCAGAGCATGTCCAGGAAGGCGAACTGCATCGACAATGCCGCCACCGAGCAGCTCTTCGGCCACGTCAAGGACGAGTTCTACAGGGGCCGCGAGTGGAAGACGTTCGGGGATTTCAAACGCGACCTGGAGGAATACATAGTCCACTGGAATACGAGCCGGAGGCAGGTAAGATTGAAGGGCCTGACCCCGGAGGAGTTCCGGAATCAGGCCCTCGCGGCCTAGTCGCTATTTAGGGCGTCCAAGATTTGGGACGCAGTTCATCTCCGCGGTCGGCCCTTTACGTTTGCCCAGATAAAACCTACCAAAACAAACCTGTCCCTTTTTGGCAGGTTGTTAGCTGTGACGGTACTCGGCGATGATGAAGTCGATGTCGGTCTGAAGGGTATCGAGGTTTGCCAGGCGCTCTTTGTCGGCAGGGCGCGTGCGATAGTAGTACGGCGTCATCTGGAACACCGCCTCAATGTCGGTCTGCGTCTGGAGCGTAATATTCGCAGATACCCGCTGCGTTCCGACTAACTCGAGCTCGATGGTCTTCGGCAGCTTCTCATCGTTAAGGTACGGCGTGTCGTAGAGTACTTCCTTGAGCCCAAGCAAATGACGGGCGCCCGGCACCACGGTGTAGAGCGAGCCCTCGGGCGCCAGCACGCGGGCAAACTCACGCTCGTTAAAGGGAGCAAAGAGCTCGGTCACCATATCGAAGGCGCCATCGGCCACGGGGATGTCCTTCATGTTGGCCACGAAATAGGTCGCATCGCCGCGCTTGGCAGCCAGGCGCACCATCTCTTTACCCAGGTCAAAGCCGTAAGCGTCCACGCCCGGCATCGCGCCCATGGCACTCGTGTAATAGCCCTCGCCGCAGCAAATATCGAGCAGCGTCATGGGGCCATCCGTAGACGCGGCGCGCCCAGACACCTGCTTGCGCACCAGCTCGACCATCGCATCGCGCAACGGCGCATAGTAACCGCGGTTCAGAAAGTCACGACGGCTGCGTGCCTGCGACTTGGGATCGCCCATGGAGTCACCGCTCTTGGACGAGCGCAGTAGATATAGATAGCCCTCGCGCGCGCGGTCAAACCGGTGTCCGCCCGCGCATGCGGCCCCGCGCTCGTCGTCCACCAACGGCTCATGGCAAACGGGACACAACAACATGGCAACTCCTTAGCGCGAACAACACAACGCCCACCATTGTCGCACGCCTTCCACACCTAGTCATTGGGGACGTTCTTGAATGACTAGTCGTTGGGGACACTCTTCGCGGGA
>USGN01000310.1 GCA_900554255.1 uncultured Collinsella sp.
ACCGCGCAGAACTTGGGCGGCATGGCGACGGATGCCTGGAACGCCCTGCAAAACGGCATCTCGGGCGCGCAGGGAAACTAGCGGACGAGCGGAGCGGGGCTACAGCTGCTCGGCCGGACGCTCGGGCGAGCTAAAGCCCGAATCAAACGTGACGACGCATGAGACGTCGGGCCGGCGCTCGTGCACGATGCGCGTGACGAGCTCCAGCAGCTCCTCGTCGGATATGTCAAAGCCGTCGGGACGCACCAGGTCAAACGAAACGAACCCGTCGTGCTCGTGCAGGTCGTGGATGGAGAGCGCGGGATCGATCTGCATGACGCCGCGCTTGACCCAGCCGCGCAGGTCGTCGCCGGTTGTCGCGATGGGGTCGCAGTGCAGCGTGATACCGATGCCCATCTGCCGTTTGATGTCGTGCTCGATGGTGTCCAGGATCTCGTGGTGCTCAAACGCGTCGCCCTCGCCGGGCATCTCCACGTGGGCGCTGGCAAACTGACGACCGGGGCCGTAGTCGTGCACCATCAGGTCGTGTGTGCCCAAGACCTGCGGATAGGACATGATCTTGTCGCGGATTGCCTGGACGAGCTTGGGGTCGGGCGCTTGCCCCAGCAACGGGCTGATGGCGTCGCGCACCAGGCCCATGCCGCTGATGCAGATGAAGATGCCCACACCCAGGCCTGCCCAGCCATCGAGGTCAAAGCCGGTCGTCTGCGAAATAAGCGCCGCCACCAAGACCGAGCCCGAGGTGATGACGTCGTTTTTGGAGTCCTGTGCTGTGGCGATGAGCGTCTCCGAGTCGATGCGATCGCCCAGCGTGCGGTTGAACGCTGCCATCCAGAGCTTAACGAGCATGGACAAGACGAGGGCGGCTAAGGAGAGCACCGAATATGCAGTGGGGGAAGGCTTGATGATCTTAGTGACCGACTCGAGGATCAGATTGATGCCGACGGCGCAAACCAGGACGGCGACGAACAGGCCGGCGAGGTACTCATAGCGACCGTGGCCATAGGGGTGGCCTTCGTCTGCCGGGCGGCTGGCAAGGCGGAACCCGAGCAGGCTCACGATGTTGCTCGAGGCGTCGGAGAGGTTGTTGAAGGCGTCGGCGACAAGCGAGACGGAGCCGGCGAGCAGGCCCGCGATGCCCTTGGCCAGGCACAGCGTGATATTGAGGCCGATGCAGATGAGGCTTGCGGCAAAGCCCGCGTTGGTGCGACAAGTTGTATCGACCGGCTCGCTCTCGCTGCCGGGAACAAGCGTATGTACCAGCCGATTTACAAATAGCATAACGATCGTCCTCACAATCATGTTTAAGGGGATAGTGTAGCTCGCGCGGGGGCGCCGTGCACCGATGCTCAGAAAATGCAGCAATAGTCTGCCGGTGCTAACGAGCGAGCCTTCTCGTCTGCCTGGGTGGTCCATTTTGGGCCACATGGGTATGGGCATGTGCCTGTTTGCTCGACATACTTAATGTCGACAGCCCCTGTGCAATGGAGGACGTTTCCATGGACGAGATGTTTGCCATTAAATGTCAAAACTGCGGCGGCCCTATGTACTCGCACCAAGCTAAGCGCAGCTTTGAGTGCGCCTATTGCGGTGCGATCATTCCGTGGCAGGCGGACGCCGGAGAGCCCAAGAGCGCTTTGGGCATTCGCCATACGCCGTTGACGGTGGTGGATGGACTGCTCAAGCTCACGCATGTGTCGCAACTCGAGCGCCCGGAGGACCCGGACTGGTATTTCTTCAATTCGCACTGGCGCAATCAGTCGGTTCTGGAGCATCTGCTGTGGGAAGATCGCGGAACGGCGCAGGAGTTCCAAGAGGCGACGCACGTGAGCATTCCCTGCCCCTTCTGCGGCGCGTCCTTTGAGGGGTCATCGACCCAGCGCGTGTTTGAGTGCCCGTCCTGCGGCAATAAGATCGGCGTTGCCGACCTGCTCAAACCCGGTACCTTCAGCAAACGCTTGACCTTGGGCGTTGGTGCGGAGTATGTACCTGAGCAGGGCGTCCCCTGTGAGATATCGCCGCAGCAGGCAC
>USGN01000311.1 GCA_900554255.1 uncultured Collinsella sp.
CGCTTGCTGATCAAAGAGAAGAGCAAAAACCATGAGGTGGACTTTGTGGCTGGGGACGCACTTCTCATGCGGGCTTATAGCCTGATTCAGGTGAGCGTGGATATGGCAAGTGAGAAAACGCGCGAGCGCGAAATTGCCGCGCTTGATGCCTCGATGGCCCAGTTCGATCTTGGCGAGTCGGCAATCGTTACCATGGATGAGCAGGCCGATATTCCATGCGAGCACGGTGTGGTACACGTTGTTCCCGCATGGAAGTGGCTCCTTGCCTAACCATCTACGGATCTGTGGGGCCAGGACCTCCTGGCCCCTTCATCACGGTTGGGGAGCACCATGATGCGCCCGGCTAGTCCTGGGCCTTGATGCTTGGCAGGAGAATCTGGGCGAGGTAGTCGGTCTCGAGTTTGGTCGCGGAGTCTGCGTTGCCGTCTTTGCCGACCAGCACGTTCTTGATCTGGCTATAGGTATAGCGGTTGCCGGTCGTAAGCTCGACAAGCTCAATGGCCGTGTCCATGGGGTAGGTTGACACGGGGTTCTGCGTCCGTCCGTTGATGGTCTGGGGCACCACGTACGGATAGACGGGGCCGCTGGCGTAGACGGTATAACCGTTGCCTAGATTGGCCGCACCCAAAACCGTATCGCCTTCATCGGGCGTAAAGCTCTCGCCCTCGCGCACCGCGACGAGCGTCACGAGCGGCGTATTGGCGTCGTCGCCCAGATAGATGCATAGCGTGCTTCCGTTTTGCCAAGTTGCGACCTTGCCGTACCACTCGACGGGAATATCGAGCTGGTAGAGGTCGGTTGCCTTGTGGCGAGCGTCAGCATCACGGGACGCCTGTGCCTTTTGCGCGCTCACGGCATTGACGGCGGCGTCGCGCCGCGCGGTTGCCGCCTGCTGAAGTATCTTGGCGGCCGCGGCGGAGCTCGCGCCGCCTTCTTCGGCGTACTTGGCGGCGGCATCGATCTGGTCGTCGGTCACCGTGTCGGCTGAGGGCACCTTAAGCTTAAAGGTGGCTTGAGCGCGCAGATCCTGCCCGTCATTCTTGACCGTAACCTGGGCCTTGGTGGTCGGGACGGTATAGATGGTGCCGTCGGCCGCGATGGGGGAGGCGGCGATGGAGAACGTGTAATCGCCGGGCAGCAGCTTAATGCCGCGACCGTGCTCGTCAACGTAGAGCGTTTCGCTCACGGAAGAACCGTCGGAATCCTGACCGCTCACCTGCACGGGAATCTTGGAGCCAGTTGAGCAGTCGAGCCCCGCGGCATGTACGCCAATTTGCACCGACATCATGGTATGGGCGTTTGCGGCAACCACGGCGGCCTGCTCTTGCCGGTATCCATTCCAAGCGGCATAGCCTGCGCCGCCGGCGACAAGCGCGACGGCTACGACGCCTGCCACCATCAGGTTGCGGCGCTTGGGCGACATCTTACGGTGACGAACCTCGGCTTCGCGTGCCGAAGGAACGGACGGTAGGGGAATATCGCCCATGGCGATGGTCTCGTCCACGGCAGGCGCAGAGCCTAAGCCAGGGAGCTCGCGGGTCAGCGAATCTTCGGCCGGCAAGTTGTCGAGCAAGATGGTTTCCTCGCTCGTGTCGGATCCGGGCTGGTCGTCGGCCTCGCTTTCGGTGTCTTCGTGATCTGCCTCATCCTCGGCAGGCTCAACGTCGCCTGTATCCTGATCATCGGGCTGCGCCTCGATTTCCGGCTCATCCTGCACATCAACGCTCGAATCGTCAAACGCAACATCGTCAAGCGAAATCCGGTCTAGGCTCTCCAGGGCCTCGGCACACGCTTCTGCATCTTGGGCCGCATCCTCTTGGCCCATCGTCTCATCTTTCATATATCCCCCAAGCTCAATATCGGCTCAACACTGTACCCAAAAATGGAGCCATATAAAGCGCGTATGAAATATAAGATTTGATTTAACCTGAGCGCATCGTTCGGCCGCATCCTCGCGGCAGCAAAAGGCCCCCGGAACGCGAACGATGAACTGCCTCCCATTTCTTGGACATGAGAAATGGG
>USGN01000312.1 GCA_900554255.1 uncultured Collinsella sp.
GGCCGCGCCGAGGTCATGCTCGAGGACCTGGCTCCCAAGTGCTGCGAGGAGTTTGGCTGGGAGTACACCCCGGTTATGGTCGACGGCAAGCCCTATGTGGTTCCCGCCGAGACCTTCCACCACATTCACTACAAGCAGCCGATCTTTGACGGTGTCGAGGGCGTGGCACTGCTGGCCGATTACGTCGGTGTCGATGACGGTACCGGTATCGTCCACAACTCGCCCGGCCACGGCGTCGACGACTACTTTGCCTGCCTCAAGGAGGGCATCACCGACATCTGCATGCCGGTCGATGACGACGGCAAGTTCTACACCGGCGAGGAGTTTGGCACCGGTGGCCCCTTCAGCGGCATGGATACCGACGAGGCCAACCCGCACATCATCGAGTTCCTGCGCGAGCGCGGCACCCTGGTTCTTGAGAAGAAGATCACGCACAGCTATCCGCACTGCTGGCGCTGCAAGCACCCGGTGCTCTTCCGTGCTACCGACCAGTGGTTTGTCTCGATGGACAAGACCGGTTTGCGCGAGCAGGCTGGCAAAGAGGTCCGCGAGAACGTCAAGTGGTATCCGGCTCACGCCGCCAACCGCATTGGCGCCATGGTCGAGCAGCGTCCCGACTGGTGCATTAGCCGTCAGCGCAACTGGGGTGTGCCCATCCCGAGCTACACCTGCGCCGACTGCGGCGAGAAGGTTATGAACGACGCCACGCTCGACGCCGTCATCAAGCTCTTCCACGAGAAGGGCTCCGACGCCTGGTTCACCGACGCTCCCGAGAGCTACCTAGGCGAGGCCTGCGTCTGCCCCAAGTGCGGCGGCCATCACCTCAAGGCCGATAAGGACATCCTCGACGTGTGGTGGGATTCTGGCGTGTCTTGGAAGGCCGTCTGTGAGTACCGTCCCGAGCTGGAGTATCCGGCGGATGTGTATCTCGAGGGCTCCGACCAGCACCGCGGTTGGTTCCAGAGCTCGCTGCTCACCTCGGTGGGTGCCAACGGCCACGCTCCGTACAAGGCGGTCGTCTCTCAGGGCTTCACCCTCGACGGCCGGGGCCGTAAGATGTCCAAGTCGCTCGGCAACGTCATCGACCCAAATAAGGTCTGCGACGAGATGGGCGCTGACATCATCCGTCTGTGGGTTGCATCCGTCGATACCAGCTCCGACGTGTCCATCGACCACGAGATCCTTGCTCGTACGTCCGATGCCTACCGTCGTTTCCGCAACACGCTGCGCTTCCTGCTCTCCGAGCTCGAGGGTCAGTTTGAGCCCGAGACCGACGGCGTCGCCTTTGCCGACCTGCTGCCGCTCGATAAGCTCATGGTTGCCCGCCTGACCCAGGTCCAGGCCGAGGTCGACGATGCCTACGCCAGCTACGAGTTCCCGCGTGCCTACCGTGCACTCTACGACTTCGTGGTTACCGAGCTCTCCAACGTGTACCTCGACGCCCTGAAGGACCGTCTGTACTGCGACAAGCCCGGCTCGCTCGAGCGCCGCAGCGCCCAGACCGTGCTGGCCGAGCTCTTCTCGATGCTCATGCGCGACCTGCAGCCGATCCTGTCCTACACGGTCGATGAGGCCATGGCCTATGCGCCCGCCGGCTGCGTCGATCACCAGAAGTACGCCGCGCTGCTCGATTGGTACAAGTCGCCCATCACGGTCGACGAGGCCAATGAGTTCGAGGGCGTGCTCGAGGCTTCGCTCGAGCTCCGTAGCGCTGTGACCAAGGCCCTTGAGGATGCCCGCTCCGCCGGCACCTTCACTAAGAGCCAGCAGGTCCGCGTCAAGGCGGTCGTTCCCGCCGAGATGTATGCGCTGCTGACCGGCGACAAGGCTGTCGACCTGGCCGAGTTCTACATCGTCTCCGATGTTGAGCTGACCCAGGGCGAGGAGCTCTCCGTTGCCATCGAGGCTGCCGAGGGCGAGTGCTGCGACCGTTGCTGGAACTACCGCACCACCGTCGGCGAGTACAACGGCCATGCGCATATCTGTAAGCGCTGCGCCGACGCGCTGTAGTTACGCA
>USGN01000313.1 GCA_900554255.1 uncultured Collinsella sp.
GTAGCGGTCCTCAAAGTCCAGACGGTATTTGTTGTCGTTGGTGCCCGCTACGTTGTCGCGCGCCAGCGGTGCCACGATCTCGTCCTTGTGGTTGGCGGGGCTGGAGTACTCAAGGCTGATCTCCCAGGCATCGCAAATGACGTCAATGCGATTCTCCAGGTCGTCGTAGAGCGCGATGATGTCTTTCCACGAGCTGTAGTTCTGCGAGTCGATGGGAACGTCCAGGTCCTCGACCTCGTCCTTGAGGTCGTCGATCTGATCCTCGAGCGCCTCGGCGGCATCGCTGGCCGACTGACGCGAGCTTCGGTCATCCTTAAGGTAATACGTGTTAAACGTGGTGGCGCAGTCGCGAACCTGCTGATCAAGATCGGAGAGCCTGCTGTAGTAGGAGCTCAGCTGGTCGTAGACGTTCTGCTCGCTGATGGTGGCGGCATCGTGGACGTCATCGTCATCATCATCGTCAAGCTTGTTGGGGTCGCCCTTGACGGACGCATCGTCGTTATCGTGGTCGATCTTGACCTTCTCGATCGTCGTGCCCTTGGTATCATCGGCGCCCTTGTCGAAAGGCTTGATCATAAAGAACACGACGAGCGCGATAATCACGACGATTAGCGCGGCGATGATGCCGATGAGCAGGGCGTTGTTGTTTTTGGGAGCAGCGGGGGCGCCGGCCTGCGGAGCGGCGGTCGGTATGGGCTGCTGCGGCGCGGAGCCGGCTGGCGCCGCCCATTGCTGCGTCGTGCCAACTTCGGGCTGGGGAGCGGGCGCGGGCTGATGAGCGGACTGCACGGTCACGTCCGCCTGCTGGGACTGAGTCGCCGCGGGCTGCTGCGCAGACTGAACCGTGGTCGCGGCGGTGTCGAAGGCGGCATCGGACGCGGCGACATGTTCGGCTGCCTGCGCATTCTCTTGCGACTGAGAGGCCTGGCCATCATCGGTTACCGGCGTTCCGCAGCTGGTGCAAAAACGCTCGTCGTCTTTCAGAAGCTTGCCGCAATGGGTACAAAACCGGGGCATGATGGTTCCTTCCATTCGATGTGTTGGCTAGATTATAAGGTGGTTCAGGTGCGGTTGGGCCGCGCCGACCCAACTGGTTATGTGAGGATGGTCATGTCGCGCAAGCCCTGTCGCATGCGTCACAATGAGTGCGGCGTGCTGGGTGTCCGGCGCGGCCGTTTATCGACGGCTCGGTAGAATGCGATGGTGGGGAGTGAGTCTGTGTACTGCGGCGAGCAAGGTCGGGGTGGCGGCGACAGCGTAGAGGCGTTCCGGTTCCCGCCGGGGGATGCGCCCCTCGCTGTGCGCGATTGCTCGCGTCGAGTGTTTTGTGCCGGAATGTTGACCGGAGCGCTTGCCTCGGTGATGAGTCTTGGCGGTTGTGCCGCGCGCCGCAACGAGGCTGAGGGTTCCGCTGTCCCTGTCAAACAAACGTCAAAGCGGTCATCCGCGACAAAAGCGACGGCCGCCCCTAAGTCTTCTTGGATCGCCGCCATTCAGCAAGATATCGAGGCCCTGGTCGAGCCGTATGGCGACTCCGTCTCGGTCTATGCTGTGGCGCTTGATCCTCAAACGTTCGCGTCGCTCGATGGTGAAGTCGCTGTGGCGCCGGACGCGCGACGTGTGGCGGCAAGCATCATCAAGCTTCCCATTCTCGCTTGTGCGCTCGAGACCGTGACGGCGGGCGAGCTGTCCCTCGACGAGCAGATAACGGTAACGCAACAGGATATCGTGGGTGGCAGCGGCAACATTCAGTCGCGCGGCGCGGGTGTGTCGTACAGTATTGACGAGCTGCTGCACGCTATGATCGCCCAGAGCGATAACGTGGCAGCGAACCTTGTTATCGGCAGGCTTGGCATGGATACGGTCAACGAAACGTGTGCCGCATTGGGGCTGACCCAGACCGTGCTCGCTCGTTTGATGATGGATGCCGAGGCCCAGGCACAAGGTCGCGAGAACTATACGAGCGCCCGTGATGCTGCGGCCGCGTTGCAACGGCTGGCGGCAGGGACA
>USGN01000314.1 GCA_900554255.1 uncultured Collinsella sp.
CGGCCTGGCGAGCCTCTCGCTCGCTGCGGGCGTGATCGTGGATTTGCTCAAATAAACCAAATCGCTTATATTTGCAACTTCAACAGGTTAAAAGTTAGGTAAAATGCTAAGCAGACAAATTGCACAAAAGCTCCGGGGCTACGAAACCCCCTTCTATCTTTATGATACGGCGTTGCTGCGCCAGACCCTCGAAAGCGTCGTCTACGAGTCGAAAAAATACGGTTACAAGGTGCACTACGCCATCAAGGCCAACTACGACGACCACCTGTTGGCGATCATCCGCGAATACGGGCTGGGTATCGACTGTGCCAGCGGCAACGAGCTCCGCAAGGCCATCGAGGCGGGCTTCGACCCCAAGGGCATCGTCTATGCGGGTGTGGGCAAGCGCGACAAGGAGCTGCGCTACGCCATCGAGCAGGATATCCTGGCCATCAACTGCGAGTCGATCGAGGAGCTGGAGCTGGTCGATGCCCTGGCCGGGGAGGCCGGGCGCGTGGCCGACGTGGCACTGCGCATCAACCCCGACATTGACCCCAAGACCAACCACTGCATCGATACGGGGCAGGCTGACAGTAAGTTCGGCATTTCATATGAAGAGGTACTCGAGCACGCCAAGGAGATCCGCGCGCTCAAGTATATCAATATAATAGGCCTGCATCTGCATATCGGGTCGCAGATCCGCGAGCTGCACGTCTTCGAGAACATGTGCAACAAAGTCAACGTCATCGTCGAGAACCTCGAAAAGCTGGGGTGTTCGTTCCGTTTCGTCGACGTGGGCGGCGGCCTGGGCGTCAACTACGACGTGCCCGAGAACGAACCGATCCCCAATTTCGCTTCGCTGTTCTCGATCGTGCACAACCACCTCTCGGTCGGCGACCGCGAAGTGCATTTCGAATTCGGCCGCTCGATCGTCGCCGAATGCGGCGAGCTGATTACGAAGGTGCTCTTCAACAAGACCACCGCCACGGGCCGCAAGCTGGTGATCGTCGATGCCTCTCAGTCTGCCGGCACGGCGCATATCGATATGCAGGCCATGGGGCTCGACGTGGTGTGCTTTACCGGCCACAAGGGGCTCATGGGTCCGCAGGGGACCGGCGGCCTGGCCGTGGCAGAGGGTATTGACGTAGCCCCTTGGGCCATGGGCGGTACGGGCGTGCACAGTTTCGATGCGCTGCAGCCGCTTGAGTGGCCCACGCGCCTTGAGGCGGGCACGCTCAACGGTCACGGCATAGCGGGCCTTTCCGCAGGTCTCGACTTTATCGAGGCCCAGGGTGGGGTCGAGGCGATTGCGGCACGTGAGCGTGCGCTCGCTGATCGCTTTCTTGCCGGCGTGCGCGAAATCCCGGAGATCAAGCTTTACGGCGCCTTTGACCAGCCGACGCGCTCTGCGATTGTGTCGCTCAACGTGGGCGATATCGATTCGGCCGAGATCTCGGATGCGCTCATGCAAGGGTGGGGGATTGCGACGCGCCCCGGCGCCCATTGCGCCCCGCTCATGCACCGTGCACTGGGTACCGAGCGCCAGGGCGTCGTCCGCTTCTCGTTTGGGTATTTCAACACGGACGAGGAAGTCGACACCGCTATTGATGCTCTGTGCGATTTAGCCTGCTAAAGCTGCTAGACCGTTTATACTTGCGGGACGGGTGTTTTTGTCCGTCCCGTTTTTGTTTCGACCCGAAAGGTGGGCATATGGCCTCATCCGCTCCGCGCGGTTTGCGCTCCGACCATGTCGTTACCGTCGGCATTGCGCTGTTCTCGATGCTCTTTGGCGCCGGCAACCTCATTATTCCGCCACTGCTGGCGCTGCAGGCAGGTTCTGCCACGCCGGTCGCCATGCTCGGCTTTCTGATTGCCGCCATCGGCCTGCCCGTCATGGGCTTTATCGCCGTGGCGCTTGCCGGAACGGCGCGCGAGCTTGCCGGCCGCGTGCATCCCAAGTTTGGCGAATTCTTCGTTGCGGCGGTCTATCTGGCCATCGGCCCGTGCCTGGCCATTCCTCGCACAAGCTCT
>USGN01000315.1 GCA_900554255.1 uncultured Collinsella sp.
CATGGGCCTTATTTCGATGCCTCCGGGGAAGATCGAGGGCGGCGACGTTCGCTATCGCGGTCGTTCTATCCTCGAGATGACCGAGGAAGAGATGCAGCACATTCGCGGCAACGATATCGCGATGATCTTTCAAGATCCTATGACCTCCTTGAACCCGGTCTATAAGATCGGCAAGCAGGTGGGTGAGGGCCTTCGTCTGCACCGTGGCTACTCCAAGCAGGAGGCACTCAAGCGTGCCACCGAGCTTTTGGACCTCGTGGGTATTCCCGAGCCCGAGAAGCGCGTCAACGAGTATCCGCACCAGTTCTCTGGCGGTATGCGTCAGCGCGTCATGATTGCCATGGCTCTTGCCTGCGATCCCGATATTCTGATTGCCGACGAGCCCACGACGGCTCTGGACGTTACCATCCAGGCTCAGATTATTGAGCTTATGCAGGAAATGCAGGAGAAGAACGGCAACGCCATCATCATGATTACCCATGACCTGGGCGTCGTCGCCGACATGGCCGACAAGATCATGGTTATGTACGCCGGCCGTCCCGTCGAGTTCGGTACTGCTGAGGAAATCTTCTACGAGAGCCGCCACCCCTACACCTGGGGCCTTATCCGCTCCATCCCGGAGCAGGCCATCGAAGAGAAGAAGCCGCTTACGCCGATTCACGGCAACCCGCCTTCGCTCATGAACCTGCCCGAGGGCTGCGTGTTCTCGCCTCGTTGTCCCTATGCGACCGATAAGTGCCGCAAGCAGCGCCCCGAGCGCGTTGTCACCGAGTCTGGTCATTACTCTGCGTGCCACTACTCCGGTGACCCCGAGTTTCTCAAGAACGCTCCTGAGAGGTCCCGTACGCGCAAGGATTCCAAGAAGGGAGGCGAGGCGTAATGGCAGATACCAACGAGCGTACTCCGTTGCTGAAAGTCGAGCACCTCTCTAAGGAGTTCCCCGCTGAGTCCGGCATGTTCGCCAAGCGTTTTTCCAAGCGTGTCGTCTCTGCAGTGAATGACATTTCGTTCGAGATTTATCCGGGCGAGACCTTTGGCCTGGTTGGCGAGTCTGGTTGCGGTAAGTCCACGACGGGTCGCACCATCATGCGCTTGACCAAGCCGACGGCAGGCAAAGTGTTCTTCCAGGGCAAAGACGTTGCCGAGATGAGCAAGCACGAGATCAAGGATATGCGTCGCGAGATGCAGTTCATCTTCCAGGATCCCTATGCTTCGCTCAACCCTCGTATGACTATCGGCGAGATCGTCTCCGAGCCCATGACCATTCATGGCGTGGGTACCAAGGAGGAGCGTATCGAGCGTGTCCGCGAGCTGCTGGACGTCGTCGGTCTGAACCCCGAGCACATCAACCGCTATCCGCACGAGTTCTCGGGCGGCCAGCGCCAGCGTGTCGGCATCGCCCGCGCGTTCGCTCTGAAGCCCAAGCTGATCATCTGCGACGAGCCTGTCTCTGCACTTGACGTATCCATTCAGGCCCAGGTTCTGAACCTTCTTAAGGAACTCCAGGACAAGTTTGGTACGGCTTATCTCTTCATTGCTCACGACCTCTCTGTCGTACAGCACATCTCCGATCGCGTTGCCGTTATGTATCTGGGCAAGATGGTCGAGGTTTCGGACTGGAAGACGCTCTACAGTGAGCCGCACCATCCGTACACGCAGTCGCTGTTGTCTGCTGTGCCGGTGCCCGATCCGGATATCCAGAAGACCCGCAAGCGCATCATCCTCGCCGGCGATCCGCCGTCGCCGCTGGATCCGCCGACCGGCTGCCGTTTTCACACGCGCTGCCCGATTGCGCAGGGTATCTGCTCCGAGAAGCTTCCCGAGTTTAAGGAAGTCGCCCCGGGCCACTGCTGCGCGTGCCACTTCGCGGAGCCGTTCCCGATCAAGGAATCGCACATCGACTTGTAGCCGGTTGTTATCGTCCGGGCCCGCCCTGAAGTTACTTTTCAGAACATTCCGCACTGATATCTTCTGTATTGAAGACGTCGATGGTGCACCCGTATA